>JARLHO010000149.1 GCA_031292215.1 Syntrophobacteraceae bacterium
CACGCCCCCTGCCCATCCGACCCACAACCCCGTGTTCCCAGCCTTCGACATTGAAAGCTTCAGGACCCCTTCTTCAGCTCTTAGAGGGCACATCCGGGCTTCATCCTCTTTTGAGGAAACAGTATATCGAATATCCAGAGGTCGTCTTTTCCGGTGTGTGTTTGAACGGGGTTTACTCCGTGGTGTACGAAAAGGGTTGAAATCCCCCCAACCCCCCTTTGAAAAAAAGGGGGGCGATTGAGCCAAGCCCCTTTCGGCGATTGAACCAAGCCCCTTTACTGCTCATGCGCTAAGGGCAAACAATATTTAAGCGCCCCGGCGCCCTATAGCTCAGTTTGCGAATTTGTCTTACGACACAGTCTCTTTTGCTGGTATAACCTAGATTGCCTAGCTGTCAGGAAAGGAATGGGAGGATAAACCGGATGGCAAAAAAAGCTGAACCCCAAGTGACCCTTTCAGATGCCCAGCTTCTCCGCGTTTGGTTCATCCCGGACCATCTCCTCAGCTTCCCCGAAGAAAGTGTTGCGCTTTCTCCTTTCCGCTGAGTATTTTACCCGGGCTTGTCTATCGGGCTTCCTACTCGAACCTCTTGGGGTTCACTTCAAGTTTAACTACGTAAACGGTATTGTCAAGAAAAAAATGAATCCACACGCCCCAACTCGGCCCCGGCAATCCATGGCGCCTACTTGCGAAATATCCGCAGCAGTATCGAGATCAAAAGGCTTATAAGAATCATGGTGGTAACCGGAATACTAATCTTAAGATTTGGCCGGTTGATAACGATGTCTCCGGGAAGCCTGCCCAAGTGCAGTTTGATCAGCCATGGCCAAAGAAGGCCGACGGCCAGAAAAATTACGCCGGTAATAATCGGGATGTTTCGCACAAAAGCCGGCCTCCTTTCTGCGTTACCCCACGCCCCCTCTCGATCATTTCTCGATGGAGTCGAGATAGACCGAAAGAGATTGGAAATTTTTTCCGGGAAATAGCTCCTCTCCCGATTTCAACTCATAGACCACTTCGCGGACCGGGTCTTCCAGCGAAGTCGGAAAACCACTTCCATCTAACGTTGTAACGCTCACATAGGCCCGTTTGCCCCCGCTCTGGATAAATTTCGTATAAAAGGCCTCGCCCGAGCAACCCGCCGAGAGCCTGAAGCCGTGAGCCGACATGGTTTCTTCTACGTTCATTTTCTTTCCTCGCGATTTTTAGCGACCGAGCCATTCGGGGGTCTTTTTTTCCAGAAATGCCTTCACCCCGGCCTCGGCGTCTTGAGTGCAGCAGAGCGAGGCAAAAAGAGCGCTTAGCATATCGAGCGCCTTTTCGTAGGGCATGTCGGCCATTCCGTAGATACCCGCCTTGCCTGCCTGAAGGGCCAGCGGGCTCTTGGCGGCAAGCTTTCGGGCCAACTCCAGGGTGGCATCTTCGAGCTTTTCCTTCGGGACCACTTTATTTACCAACCCAAGCTCCTTGGCCTCCTGCGCCGAGATCATATCTCCTGTTAGAACCATCTCGAGGGTCTTTTTGCGTCCCACGATGCGGGCCAGGGGCGCAGCCGGCCCAAGGCAGATAAGACCGACGTTTATGGCCGTCGTTCCAAACTTTGCATCCTCTGTGGCAACGCTAAGATCGCAGGCAAAGGACAGCCCCGCGCCATTGGCCAGACAATAGCCTTTGACCGATGCAATGACCGGTTTTTTCATGTGAGCGATAGTGTAATTGTGCTCATCCATCTTGCGGGTAAACTCCCCGTATTCTTTAGGCGTCTTGTTTTTGAACTCCTCAAGGGAAATGCCCGTCGAAAAATGCTTCCCGTTTGCCCGGATGACTATCACCCTGACCTCCGGATCGTTATCCAGGTGGATAAGCCCATCATTTAGCTCCCGGGCAAAAGAAACGGTAAAGGTATTCGCATCCTGGGGCCGATTGAGAGTAAGAAAGCCAATGTTTCCTTCCTTGGTAACGATTACATTTGGTTCGGACATAATTATTCGCTCCTCGGGTATCGGGTCATTCCAGGCAAAACGCTACGATAATCAACTGAGGCTGCAGCCTTCCTCCCGCCGCAGCCGGCTTGTCCGCTCGAAGCCTTGGCGGGTTTGCAGCCGCTCCGCGTCCCGCTGATGTCTATAGCATGATAACATCGTTTTAGCCAAGGCTTGGTCCACGGGAAAACATGTTCTTGGAACAGAACTTTTCCAAATCCTCCGGAGCGCAAAGAGTGAATGAAAAACCCGCAGCAGCCCCTTTTGAATTCAACCGAAGCCAGAACTGTTTACTAGCCGGGATTAGTTTCTCCAAGAAAATCAAAAAGCAGCTGACAGTATGCACGGAAAGCAGCGGGGAGATTGTTTGGAACAATGTTGCCGTCGGCGCCGCAATGGCAGTGTCTCGGATATGTGGGACATATTGAGGCGCTTCCATGCGGCGCGTTGTCGTGACGATAAATGCCACGCGCGGTGGCCCGCCCTTCGAAATGAAAAGCGAAACGGCCGCTTTGCGCCGCATAGGCATCTACAAAGTCGCCGTTTATAAGCCAAAACCGCAGTTTCACGACTACGCCTGAAGGAGTCGCGATAAACTGAACCTGATCGAGCCACGCCCCGAATTAGCCGATCCCGGTTTTCTTCAGCTCTTCATAGAGAGGCGAGAGCACTGTCAACGTTACTCAGAGCCTCCTGGAGGTTGTCAAGAGCGATTCGATCTTCCCAGGTGGGAGATTCTGACAGCATCCCTTCGCGGATCTTATCGTCTATTGCCTCGGCGCTCCTCACCCGGTACCGCTTGAGGATGTCCAGTCGGTCATTTTGAATAGCACGCTTTTTCTCTCTCAAAAGAGACCTTAAAGCTTCTCTGATGAGAATGTCTTCCGGAATGCGCTCTGACGCAGCCAGGTCAGTGATAAGCTTGCTGACACTCGATGAAAGCATCGTGAGCTCACTCACGCTGTTTCTTGGTTCGCTCTAAATCAGTCCCTGTAAGGATTTCATCGGTTATATTTCGCCATAATCAATCAGGAGGCAAAATAAAAGGTGGAATTGTCTGTAGTCATGATAACCCCCTTTGGAGGGATTTACTCTGCCGGCGCCAGAAAAAACGAAACAACTGTCCAATCGGGTGGGTCAAGGATCCGGTCAAAAACGAGCGACGATTTAGCTAGGCGAAAAAACCCGATGATCGGTTTTTCTATCGGCAGAGTAAAAGATTTTGGGTTATTCAGTACTCAGGTTTTTCGACCTCGATATCCTTAAGAACAGGGACGGAGCTTACTCCGTGCTGTACGAACAGACTTGAAATCCCCCCAACCCCCCTTTGCAAAAAAGGGGGGCGATCGAGCCAAGCCCCTCCAGGCAAATCTCCGCTAAGGGGTAAGTGGGCGTATGTGTGGGTAATTGCAAGTTTTTGAGGGGAGTGTGGTCACGGCCAAAGAGATGACGGTTGTGACGGGCAGTCGAAAAGCAAGAGGGTCTACAGGATCGAACGGAAAGAAAAAAAAGATCGAAACGGGCACAGCGGGCGGGCGCCATCAGCAGCAGCCGTTTTCGGCAGCTCCCTGGCTCGTTACTTCGGTAAGAATATCCAAGAGCTTATGGCAGGGCACAGGTTTTACCACCACGCGGTCCACTCCGCTTTCCTCCATCTTGGCCGGGTCGAAGAATTTGTCCCATCCCGTATAGAGCAGGAAGGGAACCTTGGGGATTTTGCGCTCCAAACAGTAGGTCTTGATCTGCTTTCCAAACTCCCACCCATTGACATCGTCCATGCCAAGGTCGCATAAAATCACGTCGAAACACCCCTTCTTAAATGTTTCCAGCCCTTCGACCGCCGTGCGGCAGGTGACCAAATCCACCTCGTTATCTTCGAAAAACATCTCCATGGCTTTGAGGATATTGACTTCGTCATCTATCATGAGAAACCTGATATTTTTGGCTTCCCGGCGCTCAGCGGGGGTTGCTTTTTCAATCGGGGCCACATCGGTGTGCGGGAGGATGACCGTAAAAGTCGTTCCCCTCCCCACTCGGCTCTCAACTTGTATTTCCCCCTGGTGGCGCTTTATGATTCCATAGCTCGAAGAAAGCCCCAGGCCGCTGCTCTTTAGACCCTTTGTCGTAAAAAACGGCTCGAAAACCCGCTGCAGATCTTTTTCCGCAATGCCGTGGCCGGTGTCGGAAATTCGAAAATAGATCCGGTCCTCGAAGGCTTCGACCGAAAGGGTCAGAATCCCTCCGCCGGGCATCGCCTCCAGACCATTTTTTATAAGATTGACTATGACTTCGTATACTTCCGATGGCTTGCCGATAGCGTAACAGCTATCCGCCTTTATCAGGCGCACGTCATACTTTCGCGAATCGGGAAGATCCTTCCAAAGAGGCTGCGTCAGTTGCAGGGCGTCTTCCAAAAGCTTGCACAGATCGAAAGAGGTCTCTTTTCCCGAAGCGTCGTCTTCTCGAAAATGAGTGAAATCCTTTATGCGCCTCACCACTTCGGCGGCCCGCAGCGAGGTTTCCTGGATTTTTCCGATCGCTTCGCCCGCCGCCCGCACGTTACCCGAAGAAAGCTTGGCCGCCGCCGCGTCCGCGGACCCCAGGATCATCTGCAAAAGATTGTTGAAATTATGGGCGACACCGCTCGCCATTTCCCCCACGGCCGAAAGACGCTCGGTCATGACCAGGACCCGTTCGAGCTGCTTGCGGGTGCTAAGATCGCGCCCAACGCTCAATACCGCCGGCTGCCCCTTATAAATTATCGGTCTTGCGTGAACTTCGAAAGAGATGGTATCCCCTGCGCAGTTTCTCATTTCCAATTCGAATTGCACGGATTTGCCCATCCGTATCCTCTCGCCGGCCTGGAGCATTCTAACGCGCTGGTTCTCCGGGACAAAGGATTTGAGTCTCATCCCCAAAACGGATTCCCTCGTGTAGCCCAGCCGCTCGACGCCAACGTCGTTTACCTCGAGAAATCTCCCCCTGAAATCCGAAATAAATACCGGGTCGCTTACGTTTTCAAAAAGCTCCTTGTATCTCGAAAACTCTTCTAGCTGTTTGCGTTCGGTAACGTCGCGGTGGATCCCCCGGTAGCCGATCAGGTTGCCCGAATCGTCGAGCAAAGGAACCCCGCTTGATTCCAGCCGCACAAAATGACCATCCCGATGCCTTCGCCGACTCTCGAAGAGCTTGAAGGCGAAGGGACGTTTTCGAACGACGGCCAGCACCCGTAAAAGCGCTTTTTTGTCTTCTTTGGGCATTCTTTCCCAAATGGGTTTTCCGATCATTTCATCGGAGCGAAAGCCCAGGATCTTTTCCACCCCCACACTGCTGTATGTATACTTCCAGTCCCCGTTGATCTCCCAGATCCAGTCGGGAACGTATGTCGCGATATCTCGGAAACGCTGTTCGCTCTCCAGCAGCGCATTCTCGGCCCTTTTGCGCTCGGACACATCCCGCGCGAGGATCACCAGGCTCGTTTGGCCCCGATACCTCATTGTCGTACCGGTTATCTCGGCATCCACCACTGCGCCGTCTTTTTTTATGAGGCGCCGGTCGATCGCCCGGATCATTCCATTTAGCTGAATTTTCTGAATATTATCCTCGACCTTGGAGCCGCTTCCCTCCAGCAGGTCGTCGTAGCGTATCGAGAGAAATTCCTCGCGGGAATATCCCAGCCAGTTGGCGATAAACGGATTGCAGTCCAGGATTTTTCGACTGGTCTTATCGAGGACCATGATGCCTTCGGGCGCGTTTTCAAATATGGCCCGGAAGTTTCCCTCGGATACCGTGATCTTTTCCAGCGAGCGGTCGAACTCCGCGCTGGCCTCCTTTAAAAGATTGGTAAGGATATCAATCTTTCGCTCGGAAGCCACCAACACTTCATCTATGTCGGTGATCCTTCTGCGGGAGCGTTTCTTATGCATCAACGGTTGAATCCCAAAATGGATACGGTTGCCGTTTCGTTGTGGAGTAAACTGGGGCGGCCGCGCTTAGCCGGACAGAATTCCCCGTAGGAATAAAACCCCAGGATGGGCACATCGGCGCCGGCCTCCAGCCGGACCTTTTCGACCTCCTCCTCGGTGCGTCTGCCAAGAAGGGTTCGCCGCGCCATGCACGAGAAGAAAAACACCATGGCGGGGGTGCAATCCCCAAGGTCTTGAAGGGCCATTTTGGCAGCCCTTCCGGCGGCCTCCAGAGTGCATTTGAGGTCGCCGCACGTAAGCCGCACCATCGCCCCCTCCGGGATTTCCCCGGCAAACCGAATGGAGCCGTCCCGGTCATTTATCGAGACGGACGCGCGTAATACGACATTATAGTCCGGATCGTCGAGGGCCTGGGAACAATCGACCAGACCCAGCGGATATTCGATCCCCACCATGGGAAGATTTTCGGCATGCTTTCCAAACAAGCGGCTGTAGACCTCCAGGGCAGGCTGGCCGTCAAGCTCGTAGACGATCTGTTTTCGTGAACGTGTGACCTTGCGGGCGATGCCGATCGGAGACCATCCGCTCCGCACCCCGGCGCCAACCTTGATGTCCCCCGAAAAGCCTATCCCCACGACCGAATCGGTCAAAAACTCCCGGCCGCAAAATTGCCGGGTCTCCTGAAACCTGATCCCGTCGGCCGCGGCCCCCCCGCAAATAGGCATCGAGTCTCCGAGTACAGACATCATTCCGCGAAGGATCCCGCAGCCGTCCCCGGTCAGTCCGTCGGAAAACGCCTGGACGTAGCGCACAGAGCCCGGCAGCTTTTCGGCAAGCTTTTTTCCCGCTGCTTCGGAGTTGTCTCCAATTCCTTTCGCCGAGGCGACATGGAACTCGATCCGGTCCGTGGCAATTCCTCCCAGCACTGCGGAGCCCGTCCCAAAGCCGCTGCACGAAATCTCTCCATCGGTAGTGCATCCGATAATATTTTCCGTTTCGACCGTGTCGGCAATTCCTGCAAGCAACCCTCGAAGTCCCTTCCCGGGCGATGCGAAAAGCCACACCGCCCCGGGTTTATCCCCGAGGGCCTCTACCAGGCCTTTTCCCATTTGACGGCCCGCTTCCAGAGAAAACCTCCCCTTCAGGGTGATCGTCTTAGCCTTGAACATTTCGAGAGTATCTCCTCAAAAACCCTGGAACCACAAAGAGCCTGCAGAAAGGGCAAAAGGTCGGGATAAATTGCCCCGGCAGTTCTTCGCGGCAGACGATTACGAAATCGGAAAACCGGCTACGACAGACTAAGGGCCGCAACCCTTGCGGCGTCCATCACTTCCTTTAGAGGGACATTTTTTTCCCGGGCGATTCTTTTGCAGTCGTCATATTCCGGGGAAATGTTTATGATCCCGTTATCGCTTTCGGCGACTTTTCCCTGTATCGGCCCATACTGCGTCAGGATTTCGCGAATCGATCTCCTGGCCTTTATCCGGCTTTCCAACCGCCACCGAAGTCCTATGGTAGTCGTTTCGCGAAGGATAAACTCGCTCAACCGATGCATCAGTTGCGGCAGACAGGTAACCGTTACAAGCGTTCCCGGACGGTTTTTCTTCATCTGAACGGGCGTAAGATAAACGTCTAGAGCCCCCAAGTCCAACGCGCCCGAGATGAGATAATCGTATAATTGCGGGTTCATGTCATCGATATTGGTCTCGATGACTACGATCTGCTCCTTTTCGTAGCCCAAAAGATCTTCGCCCGCCTCCCCGATGAATACGCGCAGAAGATTGGGGATGTCTGGCTCCGAGGTTCCGGCCCCGTAGCCGATCTGCTCCATGGTCATCGCCGGAAAGGGACCAAAGCCCGAGGAAAGCGTCGTAAGAATAGCGGCCCCCGTGGGTGTAAGCAGTTCGCCCAGAACTCCTGTGGAATAAAAAGGCTTGCCCTTTATCAACTCGGCTGTCGCAGGGGCCGGGACCGGCAATATGCCGTGGGCGCACTCGACCGTCCCGCTCCCCACATGCAGGGGCGAGCAATACACCCTTTCGATTCCCATTGCGGCAAGACCCGCAACCCCCCCCACCACGTCGATGATCGCATCCATTGCCCCCACTTCGTGAAAATGGATGTGATCGACACTCGTTCGATGGACCTTGGCTTCGGCTTCGGCCAGCCGCCGGAAGATTTCAAGGCTTTTTTGCTTTACGGACTCATCGAGTGAGCTTGTCCCGATGATTTCCTCGATATCTTCGAGGTGGCGGTGATGGCGATTATGGTGGTGGTCGTCAATATCCACGATGGCCTGGCTTCCGCCGATGCCCTTTTTTGAGACTTTTTCCACTCGTACTTCGAAGTGTGAAAGCCGAAGCTTTAAGAGTTCCTCCATCAACCGGTCGACACTAAGCCCGGCATCCAGGAGGGACCCCAGGATCATGTCCCCGCTTGCCCCCGAAAAACAGTCAAAATAGGCGATTTTCATTAGTTTCTTGCTCCCATGTGTCAAAACGGCAGTCTTACCGCCTGCAGGCGATCGAAATCCTGGGGGAAGCCCCGGTTTCATTTTTGTCCGGTTCCACTTTTTTTGCCACTTGCTTATTAATGAGTCCGGCCTGATACCCCGCGCCAAAGCCATTGTCGATATTGACCACCGAGACCCCGGAAGCGCAACTGTTTAGCATGCTAAGAAGCGCGGCCACCCCTCCGAAGCTCGCGCCGTATCCCACACTGGTCGGCACTCCGATTACCGGACACGAAACCAGGCCGCCCACCACGCTGGCAAGGGCGCCTTCCATCCCCGCCACGACCACCGCCACATTGGCTTCAAACAGGTCGTCGCACACATTGAGAAGGCGGTGAATCCCTGCGACCCCCACATCGTAGATGCGCTTTACCTGGTTTCCCATCACCTCGGCCGTAACGGCGGCTTCTTCCGCGACGGGAATATCCGAGGTGCCGGCGCTTACCACCACGATATTTCCGACCTTTTCGACGGGCTCGGGGCGGATCACAACTATTCGGGCCGCTTCGAAGTACTCACAGGACTCGCTCACCTCGCGGACCGCCTCAAAGACCTCGCGGCCCGCGCGCGTAGCCAATATATTGGCATGATTTTGCGAAATCCTTTCCACAATCCCCTTGATCTGCTCGATGGTCTTTCCCTGGCAGAATATCACCTCCGGCACCCCTGTGCGCACACACCGGTGATTATCGATTCGCGCGTAGCCCAAATCTTCAAAGGGGAGCTTTTTTAACTGGTTCATGGCCGCATCGAGGTCGATTTGGCCGCTTTGAATCATCTCCAGCAGGTTTCTAAGATGCTTTTGGTCCATGGATTGACCCTTTCCTGGGATTGTGGCTGGAACCCAAGGGGACTCTAAGACCGTCCCGGCTCTTTTACTCCGATTTGCGATACTTCGCCGTTCAGGCTTCCCATACGATATCCCTCAAGATCCAGCGTCACGAACTTGAATCCGAGATCTTTAAAAAAAGCGATCACGCGCGCGCGCGTCTTCATTTCGAGCAGCTTGGATATGTCTTCCGGGGCCACTTCGATGCGCGCCGTATCCCCGTAGTGTCTAACGCGCACCTGGGGGCTAATCGCCATATTTCGTATAAAATCTTCTCCGCTATCGATCTGCCTTAGTTTTTCCGCGGTAATCGGGTTTCCGTAAGGTATGCGGGTGGCCAGGCAGGCATACGGAGGCTTATCCCAGGTCCAGAGCCCGAGCTCTTTGGACAATACCCGGATATCGGCCTTGGAAAAGCCTGCCTCTAAAAGTGGGCTCCTCACTCCGAGTTCTTCGACCGCCTTCATGCCCGGGCGAAAGTCGCCCAGGTCATCCGCGTTTGAGCCATCAGCTACCCATGCCAGCCCCAAAGCCTTAGCGATAGAGCAAATAGCCGAAAAACGGCTCTTCTTGCACAGGTAGCACTTTTCCGGTGGATTTTTAACATATTCGGGGTTTTTCAGCTCATCTGATTCGATCACCAGGTGCTTTACGCAAAATTGCGCGGCAAGCCTTTTTGCATCTTCCATTTCGTGGCCGGGCGTGGTTTCCGACACGGCAGTCACGGCCACCACCCTGTCTGCGAGCGCATCTTTTGCCACCCGTAGAAGCAGAGCGGAGTCGACACCGCCCGAAAAGGCTACGGCCACCCCCCCCATCTTTTCGAGTATATGTATAAGCTTTGCCGATTTTCCCGCAATGTCTTTAGCCGCGGATGTCGTCATTGTCGCCGCCTCCCCAAAGCCGATGGACACGACGCAAGTCCTGGAGAAGCCGCCGACAATCCGGGCGCCGAACCACGTTTTTGCTTCTTCCCAAAGCTTAGCCGGTAGCATCTAAAGCTTCGCATTGTACAACACATCGAAAAGACTCCCATCTGATAGAATACCTGCTCCGCTGCGAAGTAAAGCATAAACACCGGAAAGGAAAGACGGGGGCGGAGCTTTCCATACTCGAGCGCAACCGGAAATATCACCAGCGCGAGCCAAAGCGGGGCTGCGGACGGGAAAAACATCATGAGCGCAAAAGAGAGCAAGAGATAATATCTAACGAAATGGAGACCGAGATAATACCCCGTCGCCTCGAAATTTTTAAGTGTCGCACCCAAAATCGTAAAAAAACTCAAGCCGATACCGGTCTTTTTCCTGATCGCCGACCGGTTTCGAAGAGCTGCGGAGACCGCAACTCCCATTGCAAAAAAAAGGGAAAAAAGCGGTCTTGCAACCAGCCCGGCGCAGCAGGAACCAAGGAAAAAAAGAGCGGACAACCGGCACGGAAACCGCTTCGTTACTTCCCGGTGGCGGTCATAGAGAATCGGTTCGGAAGTCCCGTAGTCGAAGCGGCGTTTGAAGGCGGGCCAGAACCGGTTGCGATGCTTGTGGCGAACACTGCCTTGGGGCACGTACACCAGGCGGTGGCCAAGATTTTTTAGCTTCCAGCAAAGATCGACGTCTTCCCCCACCCGAAGCGATTCATCGAGCCCCCCTGCCATAAGGCATGCGGATTTTCTAACCAGCATGTTGCACGTGGGAACATAGAAGTCGGAATCGGTGGAGTGGCACAGGAAAACGTGTTTACCCATGTTAAGAGGAGACCGTGCCTCCTCGTAGCGATCAAGGCGCGACTCGCGAAAATAGGAATCGACAAATCCGCCCACAAGCGCTATGCGGGGATCCTCAAACCAGGGGGTTAAGTCGTTTAGCCAGTTCGGATCGGCTATGCAGTCGGAGTCGATAAAGGCGACTATCTCGCCTGCCGCGGCCGCAATCCCGACGTTTCGGGCCGCCGACTGGCCAAGGTTTTTCTTTTGAACGAGGACCTTTATCTCGTCCCCGCAGGAACGGGCGACCTCTGCCGTATTATCGGTTGAACCATCGTCTACCACGACGATCTCGCGCCGGTCCGGCGGGTAATTTAGCCTCAGGAGGGATTTCAGACACTCGCCAACCTCGCCCGCGCGGTTAAATACGGGGACAATAATGGTTACAAAGGGCGGGGCGGCTTCCCCGGAAGGCGTCCACCGAACCACTTGAGCCGCACACATGGCATCCAGAAACGACTCCTGGCCCGGGTAGCCGCCAGTCCCATCTTCGGGGGTAAAGCCCGCTTCGCATCTTTTTAAAATTTTGAAGGCGGCCCCGTTTACCTTTACTGCCTTAAGAGGCGAAAGCCGCAGGATCACCCCCCCCGCCTCGCCTTCGATCAAACGAACGGCTGGAACCAGAGTGAAAGTTCCCGGAAATTTCTCAGTCGTCCGTTTATCCACCATCGCGCAAAGCCTCGATACCTGGTTGGTTCTACAAGTTAAAAATCCTTCGGGGAGCGGCCCCGACGGTCAAATCAAACCATGGCCGTCCCAAATCCTTCGCCCAGTCCAGTGTCCGAGATGTTTTTCTTTACACTCACACAATTGGCCAGACATCCCGGATCGGGAATTCCCAGCTTTCTTTGCGTGTGATAGGCGATTGCCGGGCATCCGCCATGGCACAGGTCGAACCTCTGGCAGGACTCACACGACTTTATCTCCAACCGGCGGAAAGAGTGAAAGACAGGAGAGCTTTCCCACAGCTCGGATAGAGAGTCCCCGGGAAATCTTCCGGCCAAAAATTCGGGCTCCTGCAAAAATGCGCACGGATAGAGCCCCCCGGCCGGCGAAATGCAGCACGTCAGCTTGCAGGCCCCGCACATATTGAGTCCCAGGGTCCTTCGCTCCTCGGTCTTTACCGAAAAAAACGAATCCCCGGTCGAAACATCGAGATGGCGGCTAAGCCAGCCTGAGAATTCGACCATCTGCTCCCTGGTGACGTTTAGATGCGACCAGGCGTCTTTTCCCCGGCCGGAGGGACGAAACCTCGAAACACGCGATTTTGCCCCGAACTTTACCGCCAGTTCGGTCATCTTATTGAGCTCGGGGAAACTCAGCTTTGTCAGCACCGTATTGATGCTGACCTCCAAGTCCCTTTTCCCGAGGTGTTCGAGGGCCTTTATAACCTTATCGTAGCTACCCTTTCCACGGATGGCATCGTTTGAGCGAGCGGTTGCGCCATCCAGGCTCACCTGGATGTAGACCAGCTTGTGATCGAGTCTTTTGGCTACTTCCTCATCTATTAGCGTGCCGTTGGTGCTGATGCACGTCACTATTCCCTTGCTGTGGGCATAGTCCATGAGGTCCAAAAAGTCGGGACGCGCAAACGGCTCCCCCCCGCCGATATTTAACTGGAAGACCTTTGCCTCCGATAGATCGTCTATTACCCGCATGCACTCATCGGTGGTAAGTTCGCCCTGCCTCTTTTTGCCGGAATCGGAGAGACAGTGGACACACGTCAGGTTGCAGGCGTAGGTCACTTCCCAAGTCACGTTCACAGGGGCCGAAAGGCCCATTTCAACATAGCGGTTGCCCATGGATTAACCCTTTGGTTTCAAGCTTTTCCAATAGCGATTCCAGGTGAGTAAGTATTTTTTTTCTTGGCAGACGGTGCTCGATTTCCAGCCCGTCGGCCAATTGGCCCAGGGTGTTTATTCCACCGAAAAAATCCTCTCCCACCAGGCCCCCTGAAGGAACGAAGTAAATTTTGGGCCCCTTGTAGTCGTAGAAAAGAAGTCCGAACTTTTCGCGGCGCACCTGAACCCCGTCAACGAGCCCAAAGGCGAAATTATCGGTGTAGCGTCTTATGATTGCCGCAAAACCATTGCCTGTGTCCATCGTCATACCCTTTTGCGATTCCGGCCCCGACCGCAGAACTGCGATGGGGGCCGGAAAAAACTTCCAGCGCCTAGTAAATACCGCAAATACCATCGACGTCCAGCTCTTCGATAACCACTTCCTCGAGGATGGAAGGGGTCGCCAAATCCTTTTCCATTTCGACTACCGCTTCATTTCTGGTTTCTTTTCCCATTGTAGTAATTCTCCTTAACTGGTTTTTTTAATTTACTCACACACTGCGTCCATCCGAAAAGTTCCCGACGAGCGCGAGTTTAGGGAGCGCGCGCGGTCCAGCCGCAATCGACAGGGATTTGCCCGCCGGTTATGCACTTGGAATCTTCCGTTGAAAGCCACAGCACCGCCCGTCCGATATCCTCCGGGCAAATCTCCCTATCTTTAAACAGATGTCCGGCGAAGAAATTTTCCTTGGCATCGGCTGTTTCCATGCCAAAATTTGCGGCCAACCCCGACATCATATCGGTCCAAACCGTTCCCGGGCAGACAGCATTCACATTGACGTTGTGATCGGCGGTCTCCATCGCCAGGGATTTGGTCAAGCCGATGATGCCGTGCTTTGCCGCGCAGTAGTGGGCTCCCATGCCGAACCCGCGAAGGCCTCCGACCGAGGAAATATTTACCACTTTGCCGCTGTGCTGCTCGATCATGTGGGGCACCACATACTTGCAGCAAAGGAAGGTTCCCTTCAGATGGGTGTCGAGCATGTCGTCCCAGGCCTCTTCGGACATATCCACCAACGCCTCAAGACCTGCGATCCCCGCGTTGTTTACCAGGATGTCTACTTTTCCGAAGGTATCCAGGACCTTTTTGACCATCGCTTCGACGTCTGAGGCTTTGCGAATGTCGCACTCGATGCCGATGGCCTTGCGGCCCATTTGCGTCAGCTCGCTCACCGCCCCGTCCATCGTTTCTTTTGTAGACAGCGGGTAGGGAGCGGTATCGATATCCCGGCAAATGTCTGCAATGGCGATATCGGCGCCTTCCTCGGCCAGGCACCTGGCGGCGGCGAAACCGTTTCCGCGGCACCCTCCCGTAACGATGGCCACTTTGCCCTCAAGCTTCATCATTTTTCTCCTTTCACCGTTGAGCTGCACTCCGGGGGCACACTCCCGAACTTGTGCAGCAACTCCCGCAACATCTTCATATCTTCGGTGGCTACATTTCCTCCGTATTCCGCGACCTGAAAATCGAGTTCATTTTGAAGAGACGACAGGATCATGAGGACATCCAGATAATAAATGAGCTTCACATCGGATTTGAAATCGTCCTTATATTTTTCGAGAACGGAGTCTGCATCCAGCTCCTTTAATTTCGCCGAATATTGGGAAAGCTCCAAACGGTCCCGCATATAAGCGTCCATAAGACCGAGAGCCTTTTCGACCAGTCCAACAACTGTTTCATGCATTGGGTGTTGCATCCGGACACCATCGCCTTTTTGCTCTTCACCGGCCGGCCCGCGCAGTCGAAAAAACTCCATCGCGCGCGGCGCCCGAGCTAGCTTGAAGGTCCACTTTCCTGTGCGGCAAGGACTTTTTCGCCTTCCGGAGAAACCACGAACGTAACAAAGCTCATGGCCCCTCCCCCGCCCCTTCGCCGTTCCATCAACCCCATTTCCACAAGATTTCGAAGCCGCTCCTTCACTCCGGAAGACGACATCTTGAGCATTTGCGAAATGGTGTGGCAATGGAACTCTCCGGGCTTCCGGTGGTGACACGTACCCGAGCAGTGCGTACCGCCATGCTCTTTTACAACCCGCATGATCGCCAGAAGGTCTTCACTCAGGATACAGGTCTCCATGGATACCCCCTGCTAGGTCATCCTCACAACGAAGTTCTTGGTCTTATGAATGAGCTCGCCAAGATCCGAATTAAGCTTTTCAACTGCCTCAAGAGCTGTCGCCTCGTTTCCGGCGGCAACCGATTCCTTGATTTGCAACGCCAGTTGGCCGCACTGCCAGGAGGTTTCACCGGCCTTTACCGTCTTCATGTAAGCCTTGGTGACCAAAGGCTCTATTTCTTTTCCCTTATCCGTGCAAAGCGTTTTGATCTTTTCGGACGCATCACTTGACAGGCCATTTAAACCGCCTTCGATTTCCTTAAACGTCACGAGCATCTCACGGATAAGAGTTGGTCCTTTTCCTGCCACGTTGGGCATTGCTACAGCCATTACATGTCTCCTTTCGATCTACTTACTTTCGTTTGCAATCTCTTCCCTCTTCCCACGGCCGGTCTTGCACGACGACTTTTTCCCGTGGCGGAAGCCGCCCGAGGATATTTTCGGCGATCTTCACCATGGCCTGAGCGCTAAGAGAATCCGGACTCCGGTAGACGATCGGAACGCCCTCGTCGGCTGCGGCCGAATACTGCCCATCCACCGGGATCGCGCCCAGAAAGGGAATCGAAAATGTTTTAGCCAGTTGTTCTCCCTTACCTTTGCCAAAAAGAAATTCTTCTCTCCCGCAACCGGGGCAGTGGTAGGAACTCATATTTTCGATGAGTCCAAGGATCGGGGCGTTTAGCTCTTTGGCCGCATTGATCGCCCGACTGCACACCATGGCCGATATTTCCTGCGGGGTCGTAACCACGACCATGCCGTCCAGGGAGGGAATCGATTTCATAATCGTTATCGGTTCGTCACCTGTTCCCGGAGGCAGATCGACGAACAAAAAATCGAGCTCGTGCCACATTATGCTGCTCAAAAACTGCCTTATCACACGGGCTTTGTACTGCCCCCGCCACATTATGGGGGTCATGTCGGTTGGCCAGATAAGGGCCACGGACATCACTTTCAAGCCATGGGGAGTCGTGACCGGGTCTATGGCGTGGCTGCCGTGGAGGATGTCTCGCATCTCGGTTTTTACGCCGACCATCTTGGGGACGCTCGGCCCGTGAACGTCGGCATCAAAGATCCCGACCTCCATTCCCCGTTTTTTTAGCGCCGCAGCCAGATTTACCACCACGCTCGTTTTCCCCACTCCGCCCTTTCCGGAGATAATGGCGATTTTGTAGTTGATGCGGGACATGGCGTCGCCGATTGGCCCATGCATCTTGTGCATTTTGTGCATTTTTTCGCTGTCCATTTGTGCGTGCTGCATCTTGTCTCCTGCTTCGAAAAATTCTGGTTGGGCCGCGCTGCGCTTAGCCCAACCTACGCACTCCCGCTTCGAAAAGTTTTCTCACGCGAAGACGCGAAGAGAATAGGCTTTTCATTTTTTCCGGGTGTCCCGAAAGGAAAGACTGCGGTGGTCCTTACCGGCGAAAGGGCTAGCAGCTAAGAAGCTCGCAATCCCTGCTGCCCAACCCCATTTTTTCGCCATACTCCAGCATGTGGACGGGCGAGTTTGCCGTGATGGCCGCAATTTTATCGGCGCCTTTTTCCAGGACGTTCAAGTCCTCGGCAATGGAGCCCGAAATTCCGGGGCTCCCGACGATCATCTGGTAGGTTACCCAGTCCAGAGCCACCGGATCGTCTGAGGCCAGGATGCCCATGTCCGGGATAAACGGAATATCCGAAAAGGGGTAGTCGTCGCTCTGGGGCGTAACGGAGTGGAGAAAATTGAGAAAAAATGCTTTGCCCCGGAGGTTTTTGGCTACGGTATGGGCGGCTTCCACCACTCTTTCCTGGAACTCGGCCGCCCCCTCGGGCTTTACGGCGATCGCTCCGCTTGGACAACTCATAAAGCATCCCAGGCAGCCGTTACACAGGCGCGGGTCGAAGAAGACCTTGGCGCCCGCCTCGGACAGCGCGCCCGTCGGGCAGTAGCTAAGACAGATCTTGGAGCCGTCACATTTTTTTTCATCAAACTCCATTTCGAGGCAGGAGTGAATCCTCGCTTTCCCTGTCCGGGTCAAAAGCCCCGCCCCCAGGTTGTAGACTGCGCCCGCAATCCCTGTCAAAGGATGGGCGGTCACGTGGGAGACCACCAGGAGATTGGAGATATCGAGGAGCAAGCTCCCGATCTCCACCCCTCCCAGCCGTTCGCCATCAGCGGGGCAAAACCGTCCTTCTTCATTGGTGTAGCCGCCGGCCTGGATCATTTGGTTATCAAAGGCCTCGCCGATCCCAAACCCCTGCACGATGGCCGTGTCGGTCCAGCTATGGCCGTCAAACCTCGGTCCCTTGAACAGGCTCCCGCCGTCGGTTACCACCGTCGATGCGCCCTTTTCCCTTGTCTGTTCGAACAAACTCGTCACAACAATCGGCGGCAGGCTGTGGCCGTATCCCAATTCACTGAGGTTCACCTTTATGGCGAGGCTTTGATTGGGGACTACGACGTCAGCCATTTCATCAAGACTTAAGAGAGTTGCAATCTTGGATGTAATGCCTTTTCGAAAGTCGGTGCTCCGTCCTTTGATCCAGTAAACTCGGCTCATATACATTCCCGTTTGTTTTGACCTTTCGGTTTTCTAAAGGACCCGTTGGCCGGTAGGGCGGGTCGCCCCTGCGACCCGCCCCGTAACCCGCCAACTGCCGGAAAGGCAGTGTTTAGGGAAAACACCTTAGGCAGTCGGGTCGAACTTCTTCCAGTCGGTCAACCACCCGGACAAATTCTCTCTTTTGAAGGGGAGGAATTCACGGGCGAGGTGATGGTGCTGGAAAATCTGGCGCATAGGTTTAACGGTCATCGGGGTCTTACGGATCTGCCACTTGGAGATGTTTTCGGGATTGAGTTCGGGCTCGTAGACCACCAGTTCATAATTCGTGCTGCCCATGCCGATTTTTTCGGCCGCTTTCAGCTGTATTCTCGGGGTAAAAGCGTTGACCCCCTTAAACTTATCTTCACCGGGCTTTAGTCCCAGTTCTTCGGCGCGGGAGGTGGGCATTACCGGCGCCTTGTCGATCATATCGCAAACGGCCGAGTCGATGGCTACGGGGTCTTTGGATGCGAACACGCCGACATCGGGCACGACCGGAATACCGCCCCACGGAAAGCAGTCGCATTCCGGGCAGACGTCCACGGCGTAGGCCATGTAGCCGATCTTGCCGGGCTTAAAAGTCTTAACGCAGCCCAAAGCGGCGTCGGACATGGCTATCTGCGCCAGCGGGAAGTATTCATCACGGAAACCTATGCCTTCCATACCGGTGAACATGCAGGTCACCTGGCAGGAGTAGCACAGGGCGCACTTCGAGTAATCCATCACCACGCCCGAGGGCGTCACTGTGATAGCCTCATCGGGGCAGGAGTCTTCGCACATCTTCGAATACGGACACTCCGTTCCCTTACAGGCTTCCTTATTTACCTTCGGATACCCGATGGAGTCTTCCGGATCTCCCCAGAACGCGAGGTGGGTCTGATACTTGCCGCGCTTTGACTGGGCGCCGATTCCAAAGTTTTTGATGCACCCGCCAAAAGCGGTGATCGGATGCCCCTTGGCGTGGGCCAGGTTGATGCATGCATCGGCTTCATACATGCCTCGGGCTATGTAGGTCTCCTTCAGGATATTGCCTTCGGGGAGCTCGATCCGGAGATCGTCTTCCCCGGAGAAACCATCGGAGATCACAAAGGGGGCCTGGAGGCTCGCGGGATTATGGCCATGGCGGTTTGCGCCTTCCATGGCAAGCTGACCGGTGCAACGGTTGTTGTAGAGATGATATGTCAGCGTCGTGGTGTCGGTGACAAAGGGCCTGCCGCCGCACGCCTTAACTTCTTCGACGATGGCTGCGACAAATTCGGGCCGCAGGCAATGGGTGCGGTTCCATTCGCCCTCGTGAATCTTGATCGCAACGGAGTCGTCTTTTTCAATACATTTGTCCAGACCGGCCAGGTAGAAAAGATCCTTGGCTTTGCAAATCGTGCTCTCAGTCCAGTTGGTGGCCTGCGCACCGGCAAACCAGACCTTGGAAGCTTCTTTATCAGCCATGCGATTGTCTCCTGTGAAAGGTAGTTGATGACAAATAATTGCAATAACCGCTTAAGGACACGGTTCTTTCAGTGATTGCCTCCCGTTACAGGCGGAACACTGTCTTTTCTATCATCCCCCCTTCGTTTTTGACTTTGGATGGAGAGCTCCCTCGAATGGAAAATCAAACGACTTCGATCAGCATGAACTCAGCAGATGAAGCAGCTACAACCCAACCCCCATCACCGCCCCTTTTATGGGCGATGTCTGTCCGAAATGGTTTTTCAAGGTAGAGCAAGGTCTGTGCCCCTGGGGGAAAGCGACCCGGAGATAGATGATTTTATATGGAATATCAGGCACATGCGTTCAACAGGGGCTGGCGCGCGAACCGCCGATCGAAAAATCGAAGACTTCCAAAGGAGGCCATGCTCCTTTCGCGGAGCGAGCATGCGAGTCAAGGCATTGGAATTACAACAAAATCATGATATCAGAATTTTTGGGGTCAACGGGGGCTTTTTGCCGCAACTTTTTGCAGGACCCCTTTGCCGACCATTTCCAGGATGGGTGAACGCAGTGAAACCCATCTTTTCCGGGTGTCACAAAAACAATCTGGTGACAGGCGTGCACCGGATCGCGGCGAAGGCCCGAGGGCCTTTTGTCACCTGGAACCCAACGGGAGCGCTCAGGGGAAGAGTTTGTGCTTGTGGATTTTTTTGTAGAGAGTTTTGCGGTTGATGCCGAGGATCTCGGCGGCCCTGCTCTGGTTTCCGCCAACGGCGTCAAGGACTGTAAGGATATGGTCTTTTTCCAGCTCTTCGAGGGTCTTGGGCTGCTTGGACACGCTCTTTTTGTTGGCCACAATGGCCGTTGGCAAGTGCTCGACCATTATCTGGCCCGATTTCGCAAAAATCATCGCCTTGTTTATCACCGATCTGAGTTCCCGCACATTTCCGGGCCAGCCGTATTCGCTAAGCGCCTGCATGGCCTCGGGGTGAATCGAGACCTGGTTTGCGCGCCCCTCCTCTTTTCGGACAAAAAGGGAGGCAAGACATTCGATATCCTCGATGCGGTTTCGCAGCGGCGGGATCATGACTTCGATCACCCCCATGCGATAGAACAGGTCCTGGCGGAGGGTCCCCTTGTGAACCGCATCGTCTAAATCGAGGTTTGTCGCCAAAATCAGGCGGGCATCGACCTCTATTTCCTTGTTTTCGCCGACGCGGCGAAATTTACGCGTTTCGAGAAACCTCAGGAATTTTTTCTGAAGCTCCAAATCGATGTTGCCTATTTCGTCGAGAAAGAGCGTACCTCCATGGCTTTGCTCCACAAGGCCCGATTTTCTTTCCATCGCCCCCGAAAAGGCGCCCTTACCGTGTCCATAGAGCTCGCTTTCCGCGAGGTTTTTGTTTAGCATCCCGCAATCGACCGTGACAAAGGGACCGTCTTTTCGCAGGCTTTGCCCGTGGGCGAAGAAGGCCAGCACATCCTTTCCGACTCCCGTTTCGCCTTGTATAAGGAGAGTATTGTCGGTTGGCGCCGCCTTCTCTATGAGGTCGTATACCGCGTGCATGGCTCTACTGGGACAGCGAATAAATTTGGAGAGCCCGTTGGCTAAAGCCCCCGCCGGAAAGGCTGCCTGGCCTTCGCAAGAGTTCTCCACGGCAAGTTTTACAAGCCCCAGCAGTTCGTCGAGCTTAAAAGGCTTTGTAATATATTCACGAGCCCCGAGCTTCAAAGACTCCACCGCCGTTTTGATGTCGCCGTAACCCGTAATGATCAGCACCTCGGTTGCGGGAGATTTCTTTTTGAGTCTGCGCAACACTTCAATGCCGTTCATTCTTGGCAACCGTATATCGAGCAAAACCACGTCAAAGGCCTGGTTGTCCAAGAGCTTGAGTCCTTCGTGGCCATCCTTGGCGGTCTTTACTTCGTAGCCCTCGAGTGTGAATTCGCTTTCGATCAAGTGGCGGATATTGTGTTCGTCATCTATCGCCAGAATCTTTCCTCGACTCATTATCAAACTCCTGGTGAGTAATCAGTGAAAAGTGAAGAGTGGGTTTTTCTCTTCGCCCTCGATTAGTGAGCAGCGGTGTTTCTCTTCACTCTTCACTGGTTTGCCGCGGGAAAACGGAGGATGAAAGCCATTCCCTTTTGCCCGGTGGTAACCACCTGGATATCGCCATTGTGATGCTGCATGATGCTGTAGCAAATAGAGAGGCTAAGGGGGGTGCCTCCGATTCCCGGGGGAGTGGGGGGAGGCGGCTGCAGGGTCCCTGCCCGCATTTCTTCTCCATTAGTGTCCGCATTGGAGATAACGACGCTTACCTGGTTGCCCAGGTTTTTCGTACAAACGGTAACCATCCCCGTATCTTCGGTAATCTCCAGGGCATTGCTCAAAAGATTTAAAAACAGGTGCTTTAGTTCCGACTCATTGCCTACGATCAACCCGGGCTTTTCTTCCTCGCCCCGCACATCGATCTTTATCCCGTTATCCTTAGCATGTTGGCGGATAAGCGCGGTGATGTCGCCTATTACCTGGTTAACGTCGAGCACCTCCTCGTGGTCCTTGGATTTGTGGCTGAACCGGATCAGGCTCTGTATGATATCCCGGCAGCGATAGGCTTCATCGTTTATAATTTGCAGGTAGTCTTTGAAATAGGAAGAAAACCTGCTGTCTTTAAATTCCGGGAGCGTGTTCAACCTCTTGAGAAGTCCTTCCGAAAAACCCGCAATCGAGGTCAAAGGGTTATTGATCTCGTGAGCTATTCCCGCCGCAAGAAGCCCTATGGCCGCCATCCGGTCCGCGCGCATCAGGTTGAACTCGTACTCCTTGCGCTCGGTTATGTCTCGCATGAGCAAGATGACTCTGTCGATCTTATCCGAAAGACCCCTTACGGGAGATGTGGCCCACTCGATGCACCGCCCGGCAAACTCTCCTTCCCCCACGACCATCTCGCCGCGCAGCGTCTCCCCCTTTTTTATGGTCAAAAGAGCCGGGCATTCTTTGCAAACATCTTTCTTGTTATAAAACGCCCGGTGGCACTTCGCCCCGACCAGCATCCCCCGGGGGAACATCTTCTGTTGGACCTTGTTTACAAAAACAATGTCGAGGCTGCCGTCAAGGATGGTCAGCCCGTCGGTCATATTGTTTATGATCGCTTCGACTTCGCTGTGGCGATGGGCAAGTTCGCTGCTTAGATCTTCGAGTTCTTTTATCTTCGAGCGCACCTGCTTGAAGTGACCGACCTTGGAATAGCCAAGACCCTTAAAATCCAGAGACGGGGATGTATCTTCTTCTTTAGCCATAAAGAATGCTCACAGCGCCTCCCGGTAAAGAGTTTCAATCTCATCTTTGGAGTAGCAGTAGGGATTTGTCCGCATGCACATGTCGTCTTTGGCAAGGTCTGCTAAAAGCGAAATATCATCGGGATTTACGTTGAACTCGGAAAGCCGGGACGGAAGGCCGAGGTCTTCTATCAACTTTGTGATCGCCAAAAGAGAGCTCGAAGCGGCCGTTTCCAGGCTCATCCCATTCGTATCGACCCCCATCGCCCGGGCGATTCGCGCGTATTTATCCAGGGAATATTCCATATTGCGTCTTACCACGGTAGGCAGCAGTATGGCGTTGGCAAGACCGTGATGGATATCGTAGAAACCGCCCAGCGGATGGGCAAGGGCATGCACCGCGCCAAGAATTGCGTTGGAAAAGGCGATGCCCGCCTCCAGGCAGGCGATGGACATCCCGTCCAAAGACTTGATGTCCTTATATCTTGCCGCATGCACCAGGTGTTCGCTCACCAGTTCGATGGCATGAATGGCGTGCGGATCCGTTAGGGTCCACGACAGCGAGGACACGTAAGCCTCTATGGCGTGGGTAAGCGTGTCCATCCCCGTTGCGGCGATGAGCTCCGAGGATTCCGTCTGCAGGAGGCGAGGATCGATAAGGGAGATCTCGGGCATGATCGCCCGGCCCAGTATGACCATCTTCATCCGCTTTTCGGAGTGGGTGACCACCGCCATCTGGGTAACATCGGCGCCGGTGCCCGCAGTTGTCGGAATGCACACCAGGGGCGGAACAGGCTGCGTCACCAGGTTGCATCCCTCATAGTCATGAATGCAACCGTGGTTGGACACCAAAATGGCAATGCCTTTGGCCGTATCGATCGGGCTGCCCCCACCTACGGCGACAATGACGTCGCACTCCTGCTTTTCGTAGACCCGAGCACCCTCTTCGACATGGAAATCCCTCGGATTTGTGACCACGTTATCGTAGACCACGTATTTTAGACCTTCGGCCCGTAGATAGCCCACGGCCTCATCCACCCATCCGGCATGGATAACGCCAGGATCGGTCACAAGCAAAACTCGCTCGCCCCCGAGCCTTTTGGCGCATTGGCCGGCGATGCCCATGGCGCCCAATCCATGAATTATTTCAGGCACTTCAAATTTTTGCAACGAATCATAACCGTTCACGTCGTCCCCTCATTCTTTGCGCCATTTTTTCATCCGGCCTTGATGCGGAACTGGTAGCATTGAACGAGGAGCTCTTCGCAGGTCATTTCGAGATCGGTAAGAAGGCGATAGGAAAAATCACTGGAATCGGAATGGTCTTTTAAAAAATTGGCTTTTTCTATGCACTGCAGCAGGGTTTCTTTGCCTTTAAGGGTCTTGAGATATACTTTATCTTCGAGTGCATCTATACTGCCCATTATTTTTCTTATTCGATACGTCCACTCGGGGGAGAGTCCTGACCGGTCCACCAGTCTTTCGCACGCCCCATGGAACGCCACTATCGACGGCGAAAGATTCATACCCGCACCAGCCAGCCGGCTGCCGGGATAACCGCCATGACCTTGTATAGAGTTAAGCGTGGCATGATAGCTCTATGTCCTCCAGGGAACGACGCCAACTTAGTTCTAATCGACAAAGCACTTATTATAAATTTTACCATATTATAACCGACAGGGTCAACGCTACCGTAGAGCCATGCCGCAGTGAGCGGAGAAGGCAAGGGAAAAGAGGGCATGGATTTCGCGATAGCCCGCAGCGACTTCCCGAAAGATCGGCGAGGATACGTTGCCCCCAGGATGATTTCGATGCGAGCGGGATCACCCGGACTGCGACCGGTTATTAAAAATATCCAGTTCGGGAAGCAATTTCAATGAGTTTATACGTCCCGGCGCCCCTCCGGCGTAAGCGTTCACCACGAAGTCACATTTTTTCCTTCGTGCTCTTGTCGAGTAGACTGAGGGGCGCCCGCAGCTACAGGCTGAGGTTTGTTTTCTCCGTTTCCGCCTGGTTTCCCGGCGGCGCCACAATATTTCAGCCATACTAACGGTTGTCCCCCAGTCCCTCACGGAACCGGACAAGCGG
>JARLHO010000150.1 GCA_031292215.1 Syntrophobacteraceae bacterium
GATTGCGGCTTCCATAATTCTGGGGCCCGTGTATCGCCCGTCCCCCGGGGCGGGCGTGGATTGAAACTCATCGATGATGCTGTCGCCATCGGTGGCGTCCAAGTATCGCCCGTCCCCCGGGGCGGGCGTGGATTGAAACATGCTAGCAGACGCGTAACCAGGCCCGAACCTCTGAGTATCGCCCGTCCCCCGGGGCGGGCGTGGATTGAAACCTTTCGATAGTGATCTTCAATTCGAGCCTCCTTTAGTATCGCCCGTCCCCCGGGGCGGGCGTGGATTGAAACTTGCCGTATTAGAGCGGGGAACTCAAGGGGCGCGGGGTATCGCCCGTCCCCCGGGGCGGGCGTGGATTGAAACTTGTCATGCGTGCCACATTACGCATGAGCGCGTCGTATCGCCCGTCCCCCGGAGCGGGCGTGGATTGAAACAACGTTAACGTGTGCGTTGGCGCCTTGTAACACCCCGTATCGCCCGTCCCCCGGGGCGGGCGTGGATTGAAACTCATTTGGCGCGCTCCCTTTGCTGCAAAATGGTGTTATCGCCCGTCCCCCGGGGCGGGCGTGGATTGAAACTGCGGACTCAAGCGCGTTTGCGGCCTCATCCGAAGTATCGCCCGTCCCCCGGGGCGGGCGTGGATTGAAACACTCCTTATGTACCGCCGCACTCGGCTCCAGCTTGTATCGCTCGTCCCCCGGGGCGGGCGTGGATTGAAACTCGCTGGAGGAATAACAAGCGAGCGCTGATGCTAGTATCGCCCGTCCCCCGGGGCGGGCGTGGATTGAAACTTCGATTTTCGTGGTCCACCGCAGATTGTCATAGCAGGTATCGCCCGTCCCCCGGGGCGGGCGTGGATTGAAACTGCTTTATGCCTGGTGTCGAAAAGCGCCCCCGGCAGTATCGCCCGTCCCCCGGGGCGGGCGTGGATTGAAACGCGCCTCGGCAGGGGCGAGTATGAGTATCTCGGGGTATCGCCCGTCCCCCGGGGCGGGCGTGGATTGAAACATGGATCCCGTCGCCGAAGAGCTTCCGCTCCAAGTATCGCCCGTCCCCCGGGGCGGGCGTGGATTGAAAGTTCTCGTGCTTTGCCTCTTTCGCAACAAGGGCCGTTGTATCGCCCGTCCCCCGGGGCGGGCGTGGATTGAAACATTTCCCTTTGGACCTCGAAGCGCAAGGGCGGCGACGTATCGCCCGTTCCCGGGGCGTGCGTGGATTGAAACACGTTCGATCGCGGCGAAAATTTCGTGATCAAGGTATCGCCCGTCCCCCTGGGCGGGCGTGGATTGAAACCTTAAACCCGCGAACCGTTCCAGCCTTCGCCAGACGATCGACCGTCCTCCCGGCTGGGCGCAAGCTTCATCCTATCATTTAAAAGAATGCCGACCCGGCGCGTTTCTAGAGGCTGCGGCGGCGAGCCTCCAACACCCTCTTCCAAAAATTGCCCTCTTTATTCTTTCCCTTTCTCGTTGCCGCTTCTGTTCGCCGCTTAAGGTTGCCGCTTTGCAGCCCCCGACTCCCCCCTGCTAATATCGCCTCGGAAAGCGATAACCAGGCGGCTCCCGTCCAACCGGACGGCGAAAACTTGGGCAACCGGCAATCCCGCAAGACGCGCGATAGCCAGGAGACAATTTTAAAATGCATTCACGAATCACAACCCACTTCATCCGCCCGATTAACAACTATTTGTTCCGCTGTTACCTGCTGGTTATCCATGCTGTTATCCCGCTGTTACCCATGGCTGTTATACGCTGATATTTTCGACTCCCTGATCAAACATATGAACCAAATCAGTCAATTACTAAAAAAGAAAAAAGAAAAGCGCTGTTTTATCAGCGTGGACCGGCCGATGCGGCCACCCCGAACGTTTGCATTCTGCGTTGCAATGACGCGCAGGAAGGGGCTTGGCTCGATCGCCCCCTTTTTTTGCAGGGGTTGGGGGGATTTCGGGTCCGTTCGCACAGCACCAATAAAATCGGACCGTTTGCCCAAACGAAAATTACCCGCAAAACCCGAACCAATAATGACCGCTATAACCGGACTATGTCGCGCTTATGCGCGACATAAGGCTTGCGTGCACGACACTGGTAGTCTATAAATGTCTGAGGCACGAAATAAACGTAGCCCGCAACATAACCCGCAACCCTTAAACTTTTGGTTAATTCTCATGACTTTACCTGCAAAACACTACCTTGAAACAAAAGAGTTAGTGACGATTGCCGTTTTGGCCTGCATGGGGGCTGTCGCCTCGACCTATCTCGGCTACATCGGACACATGCTCGGCTCGGCTACCGGCATCCCCTTTCTCTCCCAGTTGCTTACCGGGCTCCATGTTTTCTGGGTGGTCCTGGTATTGGCGCTGGTGGACAAAAAGGGCGCGGGTCTTTTGTGCGCTGTCCTCGATAACCTCGTCCAGTTTTTGATGGGAAGCCACATTGGCATTCTGGTCCTGCCTGTGGGGCTGATGCAGGGGCTCCTGGCTGAAACCGGCTACTGGACGTTTAGAAGACTCGGGCTTGTCCAGGCGATGTTACTAGCCGGTGGCCTGGGGTCGATTTCGCACATCATACTTTTCCAGGTTGCCTTTCATCAATTCGGAACCCCGGCGATCGCGTTGGGGTTGGCTGCGGTGGCATTTCCATCGGGAGTTTGCCTCGGGGGGATATTTCCCTACGGCGCGGCCCTCATCTTGCACCGGGCGGGGGTGGTAAGAATTCCCGGTCTGGCGCCGACCGGCGCCAAAAGGAAAGCCGTCGCGTGATGCCGCCCCGACCTAGTGAAACCACCGAAGGCGCCACCTCCTGCGATCAACCGAGGTCAGGCAGCCCTTGCGGCGCTCCTTTGGCCATATCTATCCGGGATCTTAGCTTTACTTTTCCCGATCGCCTCCTTCCGGCCTTGCGAAATGTCTCACTCGAGGTAGCTCAAGGCGAATTTGTCGTCATCACCGGTCCCTCGGGTTCGGGCAAGTCCGCCCTGGCCCTGGCCCTGGCCGGCTATATCCCGCATGGCTTCGATGGAACGATGACCGGAGAGGTACGGGTTTGCGGGACTTCTACAACCGAGACGCCGTTGTGCGACCTCTCGGTGACCGTATCCCTTTGCCGCCAGGACCCGGAATCGCAGATGTGCACGCTAGCGGTTGAAGACGAGGTTCGCTTCGGGCCCGAAAACCTGGCGCTTCCCGTAGCAGAGGTGTTAAGGCGCGAAGAGGACTCGCTTGCCGCAATCGATTGCCTGCACCTCTTGGGCAGGGAAACGCCAAGTCTTTCCGGAGGCGAAAAACAGCGTGTAGCCATAGCTTCCATGCTGGCGATGAACCCGAGGGTGCTTATCCTCGACGAACCCACTTCCAACCTGGACCCCGACGCTGCGCGCGAGGTGTTGTCGGCCATCGAAAAACTAAGGCAGACCCGTAACATTACGCTCGTCGTTATCGAGCATCGACTTTTTCCTTTTCTGCCCATGGCCGACCGGATGATTGTAATGAAAGAGGGGGAGATCCGCCTTTCAGGCAACCCCGAAGAGGTCTACCGCGACTACGTCGCAATGCTAAATAACGACTGCGCCCCCCTTTTCGCGCAGCAGTCCTTGCCAAACCGGGAAACCTCAGCGCCTGGCCCGGTAGTCCTTGAGGTTTGCGACCTGAGCTTTAAGCGGGGAGAGCTCGAAGTGCTGCGCTCCCTATCCCTTGAGGTGAGGCAGGGTGAGTTTATCGGCATCATCGGGGCCAACGGTTCGGGTAAAACCACATTTCTCGAATGCCTTGCCGGCCTGAACCAGCCGGGTTCCGGAGACATCGAGGTGTGCGGAGCCAATACCAAACGGGTCAAGGTGTCTACTCTTGCCCGCGATATAGGTTTTGTCTTTCAGAACCCCAACCATCAGATTTTCGAAAATACCGTCGGCGCCGAAGTAACCTTTGCCGCCTCAAATTTCGGACTGGACCCGGAGATCGCCGCAAGCAGGGCGCAAAGGGTATTGTCGCAATTTGGTCTCGAGTCCTACGAAAATTTCCACCCGCTAAGGCTTAGCCACGGCGAAAAACGAAGGCTAAACCTCTGTTCGGTGCTCCCGCATGAGCCCGGCATAATCATCCTGGACGAACCGTTCATTGGCCAGGATTCCTATAATGCCGCACGGATAATGGCCGCCGTTTTGCGTTTACAACAGTCGGGCCATACCGTTTTGGCCGTCTCCCACGATATCGACCTGGTGTTTCGCTACTGCACTCGCATTCTACTCTTTGATGCCGGCAGGATCCTTGTCGACGACGTTCCGGAACGGGCGCGCCTCCAAATCCTCGAACTCGGAAAAAATAGCTTTTTGCCGGATTTTTCATGATCGTAAAATTTGAAAAAGGGGATTCGTTTCTCCATCGCTTGAACCCGCTGGCCAAGCTCTCGGCAGTGGTCGCCTACAGTCTCGTAGCGGTGCTTCTGGCCGGCCTGCGGCTCGAATTGCTCTGCATCGCGAGCGTCCTCGTCATGGAGCGTATCGCCGGCTGCCGGCAGATTTTTGCGTTCATGCTCTCACGCTTCGTTTTGGTGCTGATGATAGTGATCGTTATCGTGCAGACAATCATGACGCGGTCGGGAACGGTCCTGGTCACCCTTCCGCTCTACGTTGCAAGTCTTCACATAACGGATGCGGGACTTCTAAACGGAGCGGTCATCGCGATGCGCTTTGTCTCCATCGTGCTGGTGGGGGCCCTGTTTGTCTCCACGACAAACCCGGTCGATTTAGTCTATTCTCTCATGCAAATCGGGGTCCCCTATCGCTACGGTTTCATGGCGGTCCTTGCGCTGCGACTGACCACGGTTTTCCAACAGGAGGCCAAAACCCTTACCAATGCACAGAAGATGCGCGGCCTAAACGTCGAGGAATCCGGCGTAAAAGGTCTTCTGCGATGCATCCGGTGTACGGTCATGCCACTCATCGTCTGCGCGCTCGCCCGCGTGGACGACCTCGTCGTTTCGATGGAAGGCAGGGCCTTTGGCTGCAAGAGGAGCAGGACTTTTGTAGCCGTTAGCCGCTACCGAGCAATCGACAAAGCGCTGGTCTTCGCTGCCTTGGCCGTAGCCCTTTGGGTCTTGCTCGATCTCTGCTTCGGATGGTACCCCCTGCCCCGCCTCCGGCCCTATTAGGCGAGCGCGGATGAGTCAGAGGGCTTCAAAAAGGTCTTCGAGCCTGTACAAAAGCCGATCGAGCTCTTTTAGCCTGCCGCCTAGAAGCGCCTCCCGGGCCTCGTCGCGCACTTTTTGGAGCTCGCCCAGCTTTTGCGATATCCTTTGTTTGGATTCCCTATGCACATGCGGATCGTTGTTCATCCGGATCATAACTTCCACCATCTCGTAGAGAGAGGGCTCCCTGTCGATCGCCAGGTTGTAGCCCCCCTCGTCGAGCAGCCCGAAAAGATCCGGGAACGCCTTTTTTAATCCCCCTTCCCCGTAAATGGGAAGAAGCCGCACATCGATTTGCATGAATTTACTCATATCCCCTCCTGGAAATGGTCCCATTCACAATTGACATATGGGATAAAAGACGAAAAATAACGCATTCCTTTGAGTGAAGCAAAGAAATGGTACAAATGGTCTAAAGGGAAACCAATTACGGCTACGATAAAGCTTTGCACTTTTTAACTTGCTCCCGCTCCAATTCTCAGTATGATTGCCGCCTGAACCACTCTCCAATCGGGATGCGGATACGACTGATGACTCTTAAAAAATACGTACTTTCGCCCATTTCGCTCGCTGCGCTCTTTTTATCGCTCCAGGGCTGCCTCAAAGTGGGACCGGACTTCGTAAAACCTGCGGCCCCGGTTGCAACCAACTGGCTCGAAACGGGAAATAAGCAGGTAAAAAACAAACCGGCCAATTACCGCGCCTGGTGGAAAAGCTTCGAGGACCCGGATCTTAACCGCATAATCGACAGGGCCTATCGCGACAACGTAACGTTGCAAATAGCCGCCGTAAACGTCCTCCAGGCTCGCGCCGAGCTTGGGATAGCCGTCGGGGGGCTTTTCCCTCAGACCCAGCAGCTCACCGGTTCGACAACATTTAACCGGTTCAGTTCCTACTCTGCCGTGGGTTCTGCGGGCACTACCGCCTCCGCAAACCCCTCCATCAAGAACACCTACCGGCAGGACAATACCGGTGCAAACGTTGCCTGGGAACTCGATTTCTGGGGAAAATACAGAAGAGGGGTTGCATCCGCTGATGCCTCCTGGCGCGCAAGCCTTGCCGACTACGACACAGCCCTTGTCTCTTTGACCGCCAATGCCGCAAACGCCTATATCCGGATAAGGACCCTGGAGAGACAGATTCAAATCGCCAGGGAAAACGTAACGACCCAAAGGGAAAGCCTACGGATCGCCCAAGCCCGTTTCCACGCGGGCTCCACCTCGCAGCGCGACGTCGAACAGGCGAAAACCATACTCTACAATACCCTTTCGACCATCCCCGTTTTGGAGCAGCAGTTAAAACAAAATAAAGATGCTCTAAGCGTGCTCCTGGGCATCCCTCCAAACAATCTTTCCAATCTTTTGGGCGGCTCCTACCAAATTCCCGTTCCGCCCCCCAGTATAGCTGTAGGGATTCCCGCAGACCTTCTGAGGCGCCGCCCCGACGTTCGCAGCGCCGAGCTCAAGGCCCTCGCCCAGTGCCAACAGATAGGCATCGCCAAGGCCGAACTCTATCCCGCGTTTTCCCTTACCGGCAGTTTCGGCTTTTCGGCTACCGATTACGCATCGGCAAAACTCTCCGATCTTCTAACCGCCAAAGCCGCTTCGATTAGCGCCGGCCCCTCGGTGCAGTGGAACATTTTTAACTACGGACAGATCACCAACAATGTGCGTGCACAGGATGCGCAATTTCAAGCCCTTCTTCTCACTTACAAAAACACGGTCCTTAGCGCTCAGCAGGAAGTGGAAGATTATCTGACCGGTTTCATGCGCTCGCAGGAAAACGCCCGAAGTCTGGCTCTTGCCGCCGCTGCGGCCAAGCGTTCCCTCGCCCTGGCCTTCATTCAGTACCGTAACGGAAGCACAGACTTTACAACCGTTCTTACCGCCCACCAGGCGCTTCTCACTGCCCAGGACAGTCTCGCGACCGCCCTTGGCAATATTGCCCTAAATCTTGTCGGGGTCTACAAATCCCTTGGCGGAGGGTGGGAAATCAGGCAGGGAAAAGACATTCTCCCCCCCGAGATTAAGGAAATGATGGCAAAGCGCACCAATTGGGGCGATCTGCTTTGCCCCGCCGCCTATTTGCCCCCTCCCTGCAAGCAGCCCGACATTCGCTGCCCGGACTGGTAGGGGCCGCTCTCCTATCCGCCAAAACATGCAGTAGCTTGGAGAAATCATGATTTCGCTCAAAGTAAAAAAGATCGCCGGCGCCGCGCTACTCTGCCTGATGCTGATTTTTCCGGCAGGCTGCAGCAAGAAAAAGACCACCTTTGCCTTTCCGCCTCCGCAGGTTACGGTAACCAAGCCCGAGTGCCGGGACATCGTCGACTACCAGGAGATAAGCGGCAATACGCAGGCAGAAAACACCGTGCAGCTTCTTGCGCGCGTGGAGGGCTATCTCGAGGGCGTATATTTTAGAGACGGCGATATAGTCAAAAAAGGGCAATTGCTCTTTCTCATCCAGCAAGACACCTATCAAGCGCAACTCCAGCAGGCCGAAGGTAACGTTCAAAACCAGCAAGCCCTGCTAAGACACGCCAAAACGGAATTTGCCCGTTATTCCAAACTCTATGCTCAAAAGGCCGCCGCCGATACCGATGTCGAAAATTGGCGCTATCAGCGCGAAACCGCGCAGGCCGGACTGCTTTCGGCCAAGGCCCAGCGAGATCTCGCAAAACTCAACCTGGGATATGCCCGCGTGGTCGCCCCCTTCACCGGACGCATCGACAGAAGGCTCGTCGATCCGGGAAACCTCGTGGGCTCTGCCGGCAGCAACACTTCCCTGGCCGCTTTGACCCAGATCGATCCCCTCTACGTATACTTTAATATCGCCGAAACGGTCATTCCGCCTTACCTGAAAGATTTACGCACCTGCGCCGCCCTCAACCGCTCCGGCCCAAAACGAGATATTTGTAAATTTCCGGTCTACATGGGCCTTGCCACAGAAACAGGATACCCTCACGAGGGTTACCTCGATTTTGCCGCCAGTACGGTAAATCAATCAACGGGCACCCTGCTCCTAAGGGGGGTTTTCCAAAACCGAAACGGGGCGATCCTGCCCGGGGAGTTCGTACGGGTAAGGTTTCCCCTCGGGAAAAAACACCCTGCCATTCTCGTTTCGCAGGCCGCTGTGCAGTACGACCAGTCAGGGGCCTACCTGCTGATCGTAAATCCGAAAGACAATACGGTTGAACGCCGCGACGTAACGGTTGGCCCCGTCAAGGGATATTCCTACGTGATCGAAAAGGGGCTGACAGGAAACGAGCTGATCGTTACAAAAGGCGTGCTCAAGGCCATCCCCGGCGGGAAAGTAAACCCCGTATTGGCAAAGGGTTCGCCCAAAGATACCTGTAAGGGAACAACCAAATGATCTCAGAGTTTTTTGTCGATAGACCTATTTTTGCAAACGTCATCGCCTTGGTTACGATAGTAATAGGCCTTGTAGCGCTCTACATTCTTCCCGTATCCCAGTATCCCAATATCGTTCCCCCGACAATCCAGGTTTCGACGAGCTACCCCGGTGCAAGCGCCGATGTCGTCGCAAAGACTATCGGCGTTCCGATCGAGCAGGCGGTAAACGGAGTCGAAAACGCGATATACATGTCTTCGGTAAGCTCTAGCGACGGTTCCTATACCCTTACCATCACTTTCAATGTGGGAACAGATCTCAACACCTCCGTGGCCCTTGTCCAGAACCTGGTAAACGGAGCTCTTGCCCAACTGCCCGCCGGCGCCACCCAACAAGGTGTAACGGTAAAGAAGGTCTCGCCAAACATCCTGCTGGTCGTTAGCCTCTATTCACCCGATAACCGGTATAAATCCATATTTCTGTCAAACTACGCCAGCATAAACCTGCTAAACCCGCTCGCCAGAATCCCGGGCGTCGCCCAGACGAGGGTTTTCGGCTCAGGCGCCTACAGCATGCGGGTGTGGCTCGATCCCAACAGGCTCCAGACCTTCGGTCTTACGACTACCGATGTTCTTTCCGCAATCCAGGGACAAAATATCCAGGTCGCAACCGGCCGGCTGGGCGCTCCGCCTGTCCCCAAGGGGCTGCCGATGGAATTTACGGTCACAACCCTTGGTCGTCTTTCAGACGTTGGCCAGTTTGAAAACATAATCGTTAAGACCGGTTCCGGACCGGCCCCGCAGATCGTGCGCGTAAAAGACGTTGCCAAAGTCGAACTGGGCCAGCAGAGCTACGCGAACTTCGCGTATTTCAACGGTCTAAAAACCGCCCTTATCCCTGTCTTTGCCCTCCCGGACGCAAACGCGATCACCGTCGCCAATGCCATCTACAAATCCATGGCCACCATGAGCAAGAACTTTCCGACCGGGATGAAATACAAAATCCGCTACGACACGACCCAATTTGTCCGCGAATCGATTTCCAAGGTCTATGAAACCCTCATCATAGCCGGGGTCCTGGTGCTGATCGTCGTTATGCTCTTCCTGCAAAACTTCCGGGCGATGCTCGTGCCCGCAACGACTGTCCCGGTAACCATCATCGGCGCTTTTATAGCCATCGCCGCGCTGGGCTTTAGCATAAACCTCATGACCCTTTTCGCCCTGATCCTTGCGATCGGCATCGTCGTAGACGATGCGATCGTCATAGTCGAAGGGTCCTCCTACCACATAGAGCAGGGAATGAACCCCAGGGAGGCCACCCTGAAAGCCATGAGCGAGCTGACCGGCCCGGTCATCGGCATCACTCTCGCCCTGATATCGGTGTTTTTGCCCGCAGCCTTTTTTCCCGGCATAACCGGGCAGATTTTTCGCCAATTCGCCCTCGTCATTGCCGCGACCTCGGTAATTAGCGCCATTAACGCCCTCACCCTAAAACCCGTCCAGTGCGCCTACTGGCTCAAGCCTCGCCCCGATAAACGCCCCAACTGGTTCTATCGCGGCTTTAACCGGTTTTTCCAATGGGTGACCGACATCTACATGGCGATCGTTCGCAGCATGGTAAAGCGTCCCTTCCTCATGCTGCTTGTTTTCATCCTCATCATCGTTGTCACCTTCTGGCAATTCATACAGCGCCCGACGGGATTTCTTCCAACCGAAGACCAGGGGTTCGGCGTTTTGCTCTGCCGCCTGCCCGAAGGGGCTTCACTCGATCGAAATCGTGCGGTCGCCGACAAAATCAACACCATCCTCAGAAATACTCCGGGCGTTGCGGCCTGGGTCACAATCGGAGGATTCTCCTTTTTGGATTTCGCAAACGAATCCAATTTTTCCTCCACCTTCGTCACCTACGAAGATTGGAACAAACGCGGATCGGCCTTGAGCCAGGACGCGATACTGGGACACATAAACGGTCAACTCGCGTCCCTTCAGGATGCGCAGGCATTTATCGTAATACCGCCCCCCATCCGCGGCCTGGGCCAGACCGGTGGATTTCAGATGCAACTCGAAGACCGCGGAAACCTTGGGATGGAGCAACTCCAGAAGGCGACAAACGGCTTTATGCAGGCGGGAAGCTCTCATCCCGATCTGCAACACCTGGTCACCACTTTCAATACGAGCAATCCCGAACTCTATCTAAACCTGGACCGCACGAAGGCCGAAGCGCTTCAGGTGCCGCTCGCATCCGTTTTCAGTACGCTTCAGAGCTACCTTGGCTCATCATTTGTAAATCTTTTCAACAAATACAACCAGGTCTACCAGGTCTATATCCAGGCGGGCAGCAAGTATCGTCTTAACCCCTCCGATATCGGCAACCTCTATGTCCGTAACGCCACGGGCGGCATGGTCCCCCTTAGCACCCTTTTAACCGTTAAGCACACGCTGGGCTCGGAGGTGGTAACCCGCTACAACCTCTATCCCTCCTCGGCCATTTTCGGTTCGGCTTCCCCCGGATACAGCTCCGGCCAGGCCATGGCTACGATGGAAAATCTTGCGGCGCGCACCCTTCCACATGGCATCGACTACGACTGGACCTCTACCAGCTACCAGGAAAAGCAGGTGGGAAACCAGGCCTACTTCATCTACGCCCTCTCCATTTTCCTGGTCTACATGGTGCTTGCCGCCCTTTACGAAAGCTGGACCTCGCCTGCGGCAATTATCCTGGTCGTGCCCATCGCCCTGGTGGGCGTACTCATAGCGCTCTGGGTTCGCGACTACCAAACCGACCTCTATACCCAGGTCGGACTGGTGCTCATGATTGCACTGGCCAGTAAGAACGCCATTCTTATTGTCGAGTTCGCTCGCGAACTGCACACCGGCGGCATGTCTATCATAGAGGCCGCCATCGAGGCCACCCGCAGGCGGTTTCGCCCCATCCTGATGACTTCCTTTGCGTTCATCCTGGGGGTCGTTCCGCTTGTAATCGCCTTCGGGGCTGGAGCGGCCAGCCAGCGGGCCCTTGGAACCGTCGTATTCGGCGGAATGCTCGCTTCCACCTTGTTGGCCATACCCTTCGTACCGGTCTTCTTCGTGCTCATGGAACGGCTAAGCGAGCGGATTCACCCTGCGGAGCCAAAGCCCGAAACCTTCGAATAAAGTGGGCGGGCTGAAGGGGTCAGCAAAAGTCGATCCGATATTTTCTGTCCTTCAGCCCTTCGCCCACTTAATCCAGCCGGTATCCTCTCATGCACCTGTCATAGGCGCGGCGGTACAGGTAATTCCAATCGTTAGCCGATGCTACCCCTCCGCCCAACGCGCCCACTCCGGCGCCAATGCCCGCGCCTCTGCCCGGCGCTCCGGCCATCGCGCCAAAAAGTGCCCCTAAAGCGGCCCCGCCAATCGCACCGCCAACAACATTGCCGCCCTGATTTGCATAGGAGCTGGCATAGTCCCTGGCATAAGCGTCGCAATAGCGAGGAGATCGGGCATAACTTTTCCCAACGCCCACAAAAATTACGCCAGTCGCCAAAAAGACCCCGATTAAAATAGACGCCATCACCGCGCTCTTTCTCATAGAAGCCTCCGTATGTAAGTGTTGGTTCATAATGTAACCATTAATGGTCATTCTAGAATGGGAGTCGACTGGTTACAATGGCAAGTTTTTTCGACTGCTTTGTTTTTTCCACTTTCCGGCGCCGGTCTAAAGACCCGGCTTTAGCCAAATTGGTGGCGAGGCGCTTATGGCCTGCAGCAAGGAAGACAAGTAGAGCCGAAAGCGGGGGGGACCTCTTCCGGCTCTTCTTGAGGGGGTAGAAAACTGTTTATCCTCTGATGCAAAGATCGGAAGGACGTCTCTTTAACTTTAACTTTATTTTCATTGCCGTCTTAAAATTTGTTTTTCCCGATAGCCCTAACGCCATGGCGGCTATCCGGACCAGACCTCCTCGTTTTCAAAATCCGAAACCCTGGCCTTCTTCCGCTCGAGCAGCAGCTTTTGCGATTTTTCCAAAAAGTCCTCACCGTAGGTCTTCTTCCACGAAGAAACTATCTCCGAAACCGGGATATCTGCGAAGGCCCCGGTAAACTCCACGTATTCCATGTATCTTTGTTTATCGGAATTGTACGGCTGAAAAACCGAATCGTTTCGGCCGTCGAACTCGAGAGGCAAAACGTTGTGCCTTTGGCAAAGCTCGCGGTTAAATGCCGGTGTGCATTTGACCCATTTGCCTTCGAGGAAAAAATCCACATACCCATGGTAGACGAACAGGTCGGTACCCAAAAATTCGAGAAGCTGCCGGGTAGCCAGGTGATTGCGCACCGTTGCGAAACCGACTCGGGAAGGAATTGCGAAGACCCTGCCAAGAGCGCACAGAAGCGAAGCCTTCGGAACGCAAAACCCCCTGCCGCGGCTTATGACCCAACTTGCCCGGTAATGCTCGGGTAGCCAGAAAGGAGAATACGGGTCGTAGCGAATCGAGTCGCGCACGGCGAGATAGAGTAATATGGCCCTTTCAACGGGGTCTTTAGCGCCGCGAACCGCCCTTAGGGCAAAGTCCTTGACCTCGGGGTGATCGCTGTCTATTATTGCCGTGGGTTCCAGGTATTCCCGCATCTTTTGCCTCTCATTTTGCTTAAGTATTTGTAAACTCGGCTTCTACCCTTCAAGAAACCCCACCAGCGCCTGGTTAAACAGCTCACTGGCCTCGACATTGCTTAGGTGCAATGCCCCGGGCATAACGGCAAGCTCTGAGCCCGAAATCCGTTCTTGAATAGCTGTGGCCGCGCTAACCGGGGTGCTCTCGTCGAGGCGCCCCGCAATGATCAGGGTCGGAGCGCAAGCCTTGTGGAGTTCCTGTGAAATATCGAAGACCCCGATCGCTTTCGAACAGCCGACATAACCACTAACCGGAGTCGCAGCGATCATATCGTGTATCCTCCGGGTCAATTCCGGCTGGTTACGGCGGAAGTGATCGCTAAGCCAGCGCTTCAAAATATCCGGGGCCAGTGCCTCCATCCCTTTGGTTTCCGCGGCCCGGATGCGTTCTTCCCACAGGGGAGCGGCCTCGGGGTCCACTCGGCAGGTCGTGTTGGATAGCACGAGTCTATCCAGCCGGTCCGCATGCCTGCAGGCAAAAACCTGACCGATCATTCCTCCCATGGAAATCCCTGCAAAGTGGGTGCGCTCGATCTCCAGGTGATCGAGCAATCGGATCAAATCGCCGGTCAACACCTCGATGCTGTAGGGTCCCGGGGGAGCCGACGAACTGCCGTGGCCGCGAGTATCAAACCGCAGCACTCGAAATTTATCCAGAAGCGCCGGCACCTGAAGATCCCACAATTCCAGAGACGAGGCCAAAGAGTGGCTAAAAGTGACAAATGGCGCGCCCTCAGGTCCCTCGATTTCATAGTGGATCGCCACGTCATTGAAACAAGCCTGCATCTTCGGTCTCCTTTAATATTTTTCTCTATATCTATACTCGAAAAATGAGGCGCCGGAAATTAATCAATTTGAAAATCGATGACTGGCAGGCCGACACAGAAGGGATCCCTTCGGGAAAGGCGAGGCCGGCCGGCGAACCGCTCATCACCGGTTTCGATCCGGCCCAAATGACTGCGGACCTCTCACAACTCGGACTGACTATCCGTTTAGGACTTGTGAGCGGCAAAGATCGAAAGAACTTTTCTCAGCGGTCCAACCAAGGGCTAAACCCCTTTAGGATAGCTCACGACCCCTTTGGGGGGAAAATACAATTCTCACCGGGACCTCTGAGGCCTCTCCATTGGCTGATTGGGCAACAGAGGCCGGCGCCGGCGGGACCACCGTCTGCTCATTTTGCAATGGCGCCGGTTTCCGGTTGGCGCGCGTATTCAACCTTCTTGCAACCGCTCTCACCCTCTCGTCTTCCATGATGCTCCCTGTAAGGTATATCAGCGGTATAGACGCCTCTTCGTAGCACCCGGGACATTGTGTGGTATTAAAAATTGTGTCGCACTGATAGCACACATACATGCCGCGGATGGGTCCAAAGATAGCCGGGGGGTCGGGTTTTTCCCTTCTTCGGTAGTTTCTGCCCGAAGATACAATACGCGATAGAGCAAAAACAAATACAGCCCCCATAAAAATCTCTAAAGCATAATGGGTGAAAAGTCCGCCAACCATGTAACTGCCCTCCTTTTGGAATTCTTTTCGATATCCGGCCAGCGCGAAATCGACAACCGCAAGGATATAATTCCCACAGTTTCCCCGGGAAGATCGCTCCAAAATATGTGTTCCGATTGATACAGCTTCGAATCCTGGCGCTTGTACAGGTAGGACTTAATTCTTTGCTAAATTAATAGCGCTTACAAAAAGGTTAAAGTAGGAAAAAGTAGTATTCTCCCTATTGGGTGCAGGTAGATTTCAGGGGTGGGTTTTTCCCTACTGCTCGAACCAAACGCACGAAAATCAACAAAGTTGTCAAGACTTCTCTCCATTGTCCCGAATTACTTATTGATGGCCGGAAAATGAGATAGTCTACCTGTTCGCCGGGACGTGGCAGCCGTTGCGACCGGCGCGACGAACCCGCCGGCTCTTAGTCTGGCGCCTATCTGGTCGAAACGAGGTTACCGTTATGTTTCAAAAAGGGAAAACCCAAAATCGAGTCCTGCCGGCAATATTTTCCAACCTCAGCGACGAGGAACAAATCCGACTGTTCAACACCGGGACGGTTAAAACGCTCGCCGAAAAGGAGCCGCTGTTTCGCAAAGGCGCCTCCGATAAAAACATCTATTGGGTGCTAAACGGCACCTTACGGGTTGCATCCCGCAATTCGGATTGGCAAGCCGCAAGATTTAAAGCCGGTGATCTCGTTGGAGAAACCACCCTGACAGGGCCAATCGTTAGAAGCTCCTCGGTTGTCGCCGAAGATCCCTCCACTGTGTTTTGCCTGAGCCCTGAGGCCCTGGATGCGCTGGGTCAGCAAACTAGCACAGCTATTCTCAAGGTTCTCCACGATGCGGCTTATGGCCGATTAGAGTTTTTCAAACAACAATACGAGTCGACGCGGCTAAGAGAAACCGCCTTGACAAAATATGTGGAAAAATTTCGAAAACCCCTTAAAAGATATGAGCAATCCGAGGTAATCACAAATATTGTCAATAACATTCCAAGGCTTCCACTCCATATAACGCACCTCATTGAGCTGCTGGCCAGTGAGAAAGTATCGGCAAAAGAGGTGGCCGCACTGGCCAAACAGGACCCATCCCTTGTAGTCGATATCCTCAAGACGATAAATTCCCCCCGGTACAATCTCCCGAGGGAAATAACCGATGTTTCCTATGCAATCACCTACCTCGGATTTAACGAAGTCTATCAGCTCACCCTATCGCGCGGGCTCATGAAACTGATTCCCGATTCCAATGAGCTAAGGGATGTGTATCTGCATTCTCTTTTCCTATCCTATGTGGGCGCGGAGTTATGTCAGTCCTGTGACAAGAGCCTTGCGCCCCTTCTCAGTACGATCGGGCTGCTCCACGACCTCGGAAAGACCGTGGCCCTGCTCCTTCGAAAACAAAATCCGAAATGGTCCCTTTTTATCGAAATGCTCGATTCATCGAAACTGGGGGCTATGCTTCTTAGTCAATGGAATATCCCGAACAAGGTCTGCCAGACGATAGAATACCAGGCCTATCCGGCTTTTTGCCCTCCCGCGAAAATCCCCTCGGATCAAAAGACAACCATTGCCCTTCTCTATGTCGCCCACGTTGCATGCGATCACCTGAGCAAAGGTCCGGCCGAACCATTCGAACATCCCTATCTGGCCGATTATCTGCATCTGCTTAAATTCGACCATGCCGCAATCGCAGATGTCGCAAAGGCATGCATCCTCCCCGGGTTAATGGCCAAATTTAACCTGCTCCCCGATTTTGTGCGAAAACTCATCGCCGCCGCCCGTAATGGAGGAGCAGCGAATTGAAGGCTTCCCCGCAAAACGGCCTGATCCTGGATAGAGGGGACAAAGGCTCCCGCTTGTAATCGAAAATCTGCTTCGGGTCAGGCGTAGATTCCTACTGCCTCTTTTTCCGGCAAAGATGTTGCAAAAAGGCTCGACAGGTTATAAATTTAGAGATCATTTTATTCCACCGGCAAATTTGAGATGGGTATTTTCTTTAGCGCGAATAAAGGGGACGGTTATGCAGGAAAGCACCGTTTTTAACAGGGACCGAACTGCCGTTGAGATCCAAAGCGAGTTTATCCGCGGGGTATTCAACTGGATGGCCCTTGGGCTTGCGGCAACGGCGATTTCGGCTCTTTTCGTCGTCGACACCGGGATGGTTTATTCTATCCTAAGGCACCCGATGTTGGTTATTCTCTTGGTAATCGGCGAAGTAGGCATTGTGATCGCGCTTACCGCCGCAATCTCCAGGGTAAGCTCAGCTACCGCCACGCTCATGTTTTTCGGGTATGCCGTTTTGACCGGCGTGACATTATCCAGCATCTTTTTGGTCTATACCAAGGGGTCTATTGTCGGCACGTTCTTCATAACCGGCGGGACTTTTGCCGCCATGAGCGCCTACGGGTACGTGACAAAGCGGGACCTCACTTCCATCGGCGGTTTCCTCATGATGGGTCTTATCGGCATAATAATCGCCTCGGTTGTAAATATTTTTTTACGCAGCTCCGCCTTCGACTGGCTCATTACCTATGCAGGCATAGCCATTTTCATAGGGCTTACCGCCTATGACACCCAGTCGATAAAAGCAATGGCCTATGCGGGATTCGCCGGGTCCGAAGATGAGCGAAAAGGGGCCATCATTGGCGCTCTGCGCCTGTATCTGGACTTTATAAACCTGTTTTTGCTTTTGCTCCGCATTTTCGGCAGAACCAGGGACTAATCAAAGGATGCTCCAGCACACCTTTGTACACCTGCCGGGAGTGGGCATAAAAACGGAGTTGTCTCTCTGGCAAAAGGGCATTAATTCCTGGGAGATTTTCCTCGATGAATACGGGAGATCTTTCTGCCCCTTTGGCCCGAGGAAATATAAGGCGCTAAGCGAGCACGTAGAGCTTTGCCGCCAAAGGCTGGAGGCTCTCGATATAGATTACTTCGCCGAGACAATGCCTTCCGACCATCTCTGGAGGCTTTTCGCAGATTTTAGGAGGTGCGCCGCCTATCTCGATATAGAAACTACCGGGTTGGGCGGCCCGAACGATCACATCACGACCGCAGCCCTCTACGACGGCGCCAGGGTATTCCATTATGTCCACGGGCAAAATCTCGATTCCTTTGCAAAGGATCTAATGAGATACAAGCTCCTGGTCACCTACAACGGGACATGTTTCGATCTTCCATTCATAAGAAATTATTTTGGCATATCGGTCGACCAGGCCCACATCGATCTGCGCTACCTGCTTGCCGGACTAGGCTATCGAGGTGGATTAAAGTGCTGTGAGAAAAACCTCGGAGTCGACAGAGGAGAGCTTGAAGGAGTCGACGGATACCTCGCGGTACTGCTGTGGAGCGAATACCGTAAAAAAGGCCGCAAGAAGGCGCTCGAAACACTTCTAGCCTATAACATGGCCGATGCGGTAAATTTGGAAATTCTCATGGTGCGGGCATTCAATATGAAAGTTGCAAACACGCCCTTTCACAATTTGAGACTTTCCATCCCCGACTCTCCAGCCATCGACCTGCAACCCGATCCTGTTCTGATCGCTGAACTTAGCCGGCGTTACTTTTCCTTTCAGCCTCGATAGCATTGAAACCTTGTCCCAAAAATCTTTCCAACGGTTAGCACGCTGATTTAGCCGTTCATGATCAAATCGCTCACTGTGAGCTATTCATCATTTGTTTTTTTCAAACCCGTGGCCCGATTCCTGAGTTGGTGCGTCTTATAGCCTCCACTCAGGTTCTTAACGGCAAAACGATGCTGGGACAGTACCCTTGAAGCATAGTAGGATCTCTGACCGACCTGGCAATAAGTCCAAATCTCGCGCTCTTTTGGCAACTCCTCCATTCTCGCTCGAAGGTCGTTTAAGGGAACGTTTACGGCGTTTCCAACGTGTCCCTTCCTGAATTCAGAGGAGTCACGGACATCGAGTATGAATGCATCCGAGTTTCCGAGTTCTTCCCAGTGAGCAACGCGCGCATCGCCACGGATTACGTTAGCCGCGATCATTCCCGCCATGTTTACCGGATCCCTTGCGGCGCCGAACTGGGGAGCGTAGCTCAATTCGGCCTCTTCGAGATCGAAGACCGTTGCGTTTTTCTGGATCGCCATGGATATGACGTCGATTCGCTTTTCCACACCATCTTGCCCCACGGCCTGCGCGCTCACCACCCGTCCGTCGCTTTTCGAAAAAATGAGCTTAAGACTCATTTGCTTTGCCCCGGGGAAATAGGTCGCATGGTTTAAAGGATGGAGGTACACTTTCTCGCACTTTTCCCAAAGCCCTGCCCTGTTTAGCGCTTTTTCGCTCGGCCCGGTGGAAGCAAGCCTTAGGCCGAAAACGCCGCACACCATCGTCCCCTGCCCTCCCCTAAATGTCCTGTCTCTGCCAAAGATCACATCTGCGGCAATGCGGCCCTGTCGATTCGCCGGACCAGCAAGAGGCATAAGAGCCCACCGGCCCGTGACGAAATCCTGAACTTCAACCGCATCCCCCACCGCCCAGATCTTTGGATCGTTTGTCAACATTTGCTCATTTACCCTGATGCCGCCGAACTCTCCGATATCCAGGCCGGATTCTCGGGCAAGTTTTGTCTCCGGCCGCACGCCAACGGCGAGAATAACCAAGTCTGCCATCTCTTTTGCGCCCGATAGCATGCGTATCGAGATCGAACCGTCAGGCAATCGATCAAACCCTGAAACCGCATCTCCAAGGCGAAGGGTGACACCGTGGCGCCCCAGTTCGTCATGAACCGGGCCGATCATCTCGGCGTCCATGAGAGGCATTACCTGCTGCTGCATTTCTGCAATACTCACTTCAATTCCCAGCCCCGCCAGGTTTTCAGTCATCTCAAGGCCTATAAATCCACCACCTACCACCATCGCCCGACCGACAGCATAATTTTTTATCCACCCTTTGACTTCCCTGATGTCCGGAATATTTCTGACTGTAAAGATCCCCGGCAGATCCACGCCGGGAACGGGAGGCTTGATCGGTGAGGCGCCCGGCGACAGAACAAGAGCGTCGTATTTTTCGCGATATCTCCTGCCGGTTTCTGCCTCAACGATTTCAACTTCACAATTCTTTCTGTCAATCGCTTCCACCTCGGACCTTACTCGGACGTCGATCTTAAAGCGCTTTTTAAACAATTCAGGAGTCGCCACAAGAAGGGCTTCTTCTCGCTTAATTACGTTGCCCACGTAATAGGGAAGACCGCAATTGGCAAATGAGACGTAAGGACCTTTTTCGATAAGGAGGATTTCAGCCTCTTCGGAAAGCCTTCTTGCCCTTGTCGCGCAAGACGCCCCGCCGGCAACGCCGCCGATAATGATGATACGTTTTCCCGCCTTCATATTCCCCTCGCTGATGCAATCCAACTTCGGCCTTCCCTTTCGGTAAACACCGGCGCCTCACCCGATTATTTTGCTTATGGCGACTACTTCGAAGACAGTCGGCTGCGCATCTGGTCCAAGACGGCATACGCTATGCGGCGCTGGTTTTCATCGTAGAATTTGAGGTAATGGTAAGCGTTAGCCCCATCGAAGCCCCGCAGGGTTTTGTGCTCCCCCCCGAAGCCAGGGTCGATCATATCTATGCCGTTTTCGATGGCAAAAGATATGGGGTAATAATAGCACGTGGCAAAGTGCAGAAAGGGCACTTCACGGAAACTCCCCCAGTACCTGCCGTAGAGTCTTTGTGCTTTGTTGTAGAAAAGCGCCATGGCAATCCGCTTTCCCGACAGTTGAGACACCGAGAAGGCACACCTTTGCCCGAAGTTATCGCCAAGCAGGCCGAAAAAGGATTCGTTTAGAAAAGGCCTTATTCCCGGCCCCATATGTTTGGTCCACGTGCGCCTGTAGAGCAGGTACAGGTCATGGTAAAATGATGGAGGAGCATTGGTCCCCTCGACCATGCTGAACTCGATGCCCGAGTCGCGAACGGATCGCCACTCACGTTTTATCTTGGTCCTTCGGGCGGATTTAAAAGTGAGGAGGAACTCGTCGAAACTGCGGTACCCACGGTTAAACCAAAGCAGGTGAGGGCTGCTAAGCCTCAGGTAACCGTGTTCGGCGAGGATGCGGTTAAGCGGAGACTCAGGGGCAACGAAGTAAAAGCGGCTCGTGGACAGACCGCGTTCCATTGAAATTTCATCCATCTTATCGAGCATGGAAGTAAAAATCGTTTGGCCGTCCGTGGCTGATCCAACGAGAAAATCGTAACCGGGGACCGGCGTGTAGGGTATGCTGCCGACAAGGCCGGAACCGAAGGGCAAACCTGTTAGTTCGGATAAAAACTCGAGCAAGCCGCCGTCGCCGAATTCGACAGAGGCGCGGTCACGTTGATAGAGGGGAGCGATTGCGACGATTTTCGAGTCGTCATAAACAGCCAGGTGTGACGGGCGATATCCCCTGTTATCCGAGATGGAGCCCGATTTTTCGAGCGCGTGCAGGTACTCGAACTCGATCATCGGCGCCGCATGAACAGCCAGAGCATTCCATTGCTCGGGCGTCACCTCGTCGATACGCGATAAAATTTTTACCCTTGTTTCCATCTGGCGGTATTAGCTCTCCTGTACTATTCTAATAACCACATCGGCATTGTATCACAACTTCCCATTCAAAGGAGAACGGCTATGCTGCCCGACATGATTTCTTCCTATATCAGCGATCATCTCGATGTATTTACGGGTGAATTAGCCCAAATTCTTTCCATTCCAAGCGTTAGCACGCTCAGCGAACACGCTCCAGACGTTTTGCGCGCCGCCCAATGGGTGTTCGATCAGCTTAAAAAGAATGGATTCAACGGGAGGATCTACCCTACGGAGCGCCATCCGATAGTGCTGGCGCGCTCTGCCGAGGTTTCCGGCGCACCGGTTTTGCTCCTCTACGGACACTATGACGTCCAGCCGCCCGAGCCACTCGATGAATGGCAAACACCCCCTTTTGCCCCCGACATAAGAGATGGTTTTATTTACGCCAGGGGGGCGAGCGACGACAAAGGGCAGTTTCTTACCTATATCAAAGCGGTTGAGGCCGTGGTTGGCGTTTCCGGAAAGCTTCCGATAAACCTTATTGTACTGGCGGAAGGCGAGGAGGAGATCGGCAGCCCAAATCTTGAAAAATTCCTGATAGACCATCGCGAGGAGCTTCGAGCGGATGCTGTGGCGATCTCGGATAGCTCGAAAATAGGACCGGACATGCCGGCCATAACTTACGCGCTTCGAGGCCTTAGCTATCTTCAGGTGGATATCAGCGGACCGCGTTTCGATCTTCATTCGGGTGTGTTTGGCGGCATCGTTTACAATCCCGCCCAGGCGCTGGTGGACATCCTGCAGAAGCTAAAGAACCCGGATGGTTCCATTGCCATCCCCGGCTTCTACGAAGATGCCGTGGGACTTGCGCAGTGGGAGAGAGAGGAAATGGCCGCTGTCCCCATTGATATCGATGCTCTCAAAAACTATGTGGGAGTTTCGGAACTAACGGGTGAGCCGGGATATTCGGTTACCGAGCGTAACACCGCCCGGCCGACGTTGGATATCAACGGACTGTGGGGCGGCTTTTCCGGGGAGGGCGCAAAGACGATAATCCCGGCGCGAGCCGGGGCGAAGGTGAGCATGCGGCTGGTTGCCAACCAGGTTCCCCAGAGGATCGACCAGATGGTTAGCCGGTTCATAACGGATCTGTGCCCTACGGGTGTCCACGCGGAAGTTAGAGGCCTCTATCACGCCGACCCGGTGTTGATCAACAGAGACACCCGCGCCATGGTGGCGGCCCAAAGAGCAATAGAAGCCGGATTTGGTAAAAAACCACGGTTTAAAAGGGAAGGCGGCTCGATTCCGGTCGTCAACCTGATCAAGAAACACCTCGATCAGGAAAGCATCCTGCTGCTTGGCTGGGGAAACCCCGATGACGGCCCCCATTCTCCAAACGAGCGGTTTTCCCTCGATGACTTTCACCGTGGAATCAGAACGGCAGCCGCCCTGTTTCATGAAATGGCCCGGTGAACCACTAAATCTGATTTCAAATTTATGGCTTACTTTGCCGGTTTTAGAAGCCATTGAAGGTTGTCGGGCGGTTTTTGGTGCAAGCTTTTGCAAAAGAGTATGCTGATTCGCCGATTTCTGGGATCATCTATCGGAAACAATGGCTCACGGTCAGCAAAACCCACGACCCTGCAAATCCTTATCGGATTGATCCCCTCACTTTCGAGTTCCCGCCTGGCCGACAGGGCTCTAGCCACCGAGAGTTCCCAGTTCGACATCTGGCCTTCCCCCGGCGCCGTTGAATCCGTATGGCCTTCGACCGCAATTTTATTGGGAAAATTTTTAAGAACGGTCACAACCGTACCGATTATCTGCTTGCCAAGGGCAGTGATTTCAGCGCTTCCCGGCTCGAAGATCGGATTTTTCGAGGAGTCAACTATCTGGATCCTGACACCCTCAGTCGTAACTTCTATAAAAACCTGCTTCTTAACCGCAGGCCCGTTTGGACTCTCGCTCACGCCGGTCATAAGACGCTTGCCCAGTTCGTCATTGGTGACGCCGCTACTATTTTCGCCTACATCCACCACCTCTTGGCTGCCGACGTTTTCGCCGACCGGCCTAATTCCGCCCTTTTGCATAAAAGACGTGCCTCCCTGGGTAAAGAGGCTAAAATGTCTGAAATACATTGCCAGAACAGCCCTTTTCTCCGAGGAAGTCATGTTGAGGAGCCACATGAGCAAAAAGAAGGCCATCATGGCAGTCACAAAGTCCGCATAGGCCACCTTCCAGCTTCCACCGTGGTGGCCTTCGCCGTGACCTTTTTTTACTTTTTTTATGATGATTTTTTTGACTTTACCTTCATCCATCTCATTTCTTCCTCATCTTTTTGACAACTTCCTCCAGTTCCAGAAAGGTGGGTCTTAGTTCCCCCGGGACAGCCCTTCTGGCAAATTCGATCGCCACCTGTGGAGAAGGAGTACCGATGAACGCGAGAAGCCCCGCTTTGATGACCGTTAGAAACTCTTTGTCCTCGCTCGCTATATTTTCGAGGTTCTTGGCCGCCGGCCCCACAAAACCGTAGCACGCCAAAACGCCGGTGAATGTGCCAACGAGAGCCGCGCCGATACATTCACCGAGGACAGCGGGAGGGGAGTCGATTTTTTTCATGGTCAGAACGATTCCAAGAACTGCGGCGACGATGCCCAACCCCGGCAGCGAGTCGGCCACATTTGCTATGCTTTTGGACGGGATCAGGGCTTCCTCGTGATGCGCCTCGATTTCAAAGTCTAGAAGGTCCGCCATCTCATGGGCTTCAATATCGGTTATGGTAAGAGTGCGCAGCGTGTCGGTGAGAAAGGCCAGGGCGTGGTGATTTTTAATAAAGGCTTCGTGGCTTTTGAAGATCGGACTTTTCTCGGGATTATCCAGGTCGCTTTCGATAGAAACCAGCCCTTCCTTTCTGATTTTATAAAATATATCGCTTAGCAGCACGAGGGCGTCGAGATAGTCTTCTCTGGAAAAGGCCCGGCTTTTGAGCATTCGCCCAAGACCTGCCATAACGGCTTTTATTACCTTTAAGGGAGAAGCGATGACAAAGCCGCCCAAGGCGGCGCCGAAAATGATAATGTACTCGTTGGGCTGGATGAGAAGGCTTATGCTGCCATGCTCATTCAGGTAACCGGTAAGAATTGCGCCAATGACTATGACAATCCCAATGATTACAAACATTAGTCGGTGCGGCTCCTTTTTTTACGCAGTATCTCGCGCTGCTTGTGGAAAACATACTTTGCGATCTGTTCGCGAATGTCGTCGTCGATATCGGTGAATGCAATGCTAAGTTCAATGTTTTCGCCGACAGCTTCACAACTGACCACTTTCCCATAGATGTAAAAAATCATCGAGGAAGAGGTCGGCAGCATGAGCCTTATTTCCATAAAATCGTCTCGCGAATAATTCACGGTCGAAGCAATTCTTAGACCTCCGTCGCTGATGTTGACTTTGGCTAAATCCATCTCTTTGCAGTTCGAGTTCAAGGCCAGCATCTTGATGATCGCATCGAGTTTCGAGTTCAGTATTTGCAAACAGGCAAAAAGAGCCTTATCCTCGATCTCGGGCATCTCGGAATGTTCCGTAAAAACGGATTCGATCACTATTCTCGAAGTAAGGCCCGGCCTCTGTTCTTCAGCCACGGCACGGACGCTCACCGGCAGATATCCGGTCACTCTTGCGAATTCCCTAAGCGACAGAAACTCCCTGTCTTCCTCCAAATCCCTAAAACCGTCCATTTTGATAAAGACCTCCGAGTTTAGACACCGTCCGAGGCCAAGGCGACACCCCGGGATAATTGCCCTGCCGATCCCCTCCTTGTCCTCCTGCATCAATTGGAGAATCGGATTATTTGCGATCCGCGATAAGTAAAAAGTGGTCCGCAATATTTTATCTACACTATCGAAGATATTATGAAGCCAACTCTTGGCTCGAACAAGCCGTAAGTTTTAGTGGCCATGTAGGTTTGGTTCGCCAGAGGGTGTGCGGGGTTGCGGATTAACTCTATTTTCGCAAACCCGGGACATAACTACCGTGGACGCTTGGAAATCGTCCGGGACGAGGGCGTCCCGGACGATTTGGAGGATGTAAAAGGATTAAAAAATATCTTATTCGCTCTCCTGCCTGGCTTCGGCGAGGCGACGGGCGGTGACCTCATCTGTGGAGTAGTCCGGCAGAAGGATCGGGGCGACTATGGAGTCGGTGACTCCGGCCTCTTCGAGTTCCTTTTCAAACCTTTCGACATGATCGAGGGTGAGTATTCCCAACTCTACGCCACCGGCGACATATTTGGCGGCGCTTACGCCCGCGCGTCTTCCGAAGGTGATGACATCCTGAAGGCTATTTCCCATGAGGCGGTTTTCACCGTGGAGTCCTCCCGTGCACTCGCCTGCGCTATAGAGCCCCGGAACGACGGTTTCGCAGTCCGCATTGATCGCAATGCCGCCGTTTTGATAATGGAGGGTTGGATAGACGAGCATGGGGTCCTTGCTGATATCAATGCCGTGTCGTTCGAACTGGATAAATTTTGCAGGCAGTTCCTTCCGGACAGTCCCCTCGCCGTGAATCAGGTCGATCATCGGAGAATCGAGCCACAGGCCGTAGCGTCCGGTCGGGGTTATGACGGCTTTACTCTTTTCCATGGCTTCCTTTATGAGTTCGGCGGACTCGACATCGCGCGGCTCAAGAGGAAAGCAGAACTGTTCGCCGTCAACGTTTAGAACGTGCGCGCCAAGACCGCGCACTTTTTCCGTGATAAGAAGGCCCACGTTTTGTTCCGGGTAGGCGACTCCGGTGGGATGATACTGGGTCGAGGGAAGGCAGGTAGTTCCGACCCCTGCGCGGTAGCTCATAACGACGCCGTCCATCGTCGCCCCGTAGTGGTTGGTGGTTGCAAAGCCCTTTATGTGCAACCGCCCGTTTCCACCGGTTGCGATGATGACCGCCTTGGCGCGGGTTACGAAAAATTCTTTGGTCTCCATGTTGTACAAGATGGCGCCGGCGCATTTTCCGGTCTCATCGAGGAGCAGTTCCACAGCGGGACAAAATTCCATAATGGAGATGCTGTCCCTGCGGTTTCGGGCCTCATCTCGTAGGACACGCATGATTTCCGCGCCGGTCATATCTCCCGAGGACTGCATGCGCTTTCGGCAGGAACCTCCGAAATGGCGGCAATCGAGGCGGCCGTCGGGGAGCTTATTAAAAATCATCCCGAGAGACTCGAGCCATGCGATCGAGAGCGGGGCGTCATGGGCAAGGGCCCCGACGAGATCGGCCTGATTGGTGAAGTGGCCCCCGCCGATGGTATCGAGGTAGTGATAGAAGGGGGAGTCGCACTCCTGGGTGGCGGCCTGGATGCCGCCCTCAGCCATCATTGTATTGGCGTCTCCGTGGCGGAGCTTGGTGGCCACGATGACTTTCAGGCCTGCGTCGGTAGCCATCAAAGCCGCCGAAGTGCCGCCGCCGCCGGCCCCAAGGATAAGGATGTCGGTGTCGTAGTCAGGCGTTGAGAGATCGACCTTATCGGGTCGGAGCATCGAGCGCGATTCCATGACCCTGGCGACTTCCTCGGGGACGACCAGGCCTTTATCCAGTCCCACCTTGAGGGCCCTTCGGCCTTCCTCCTGGTAGTCGGGATGGAATTTGCCAAGCACCACCGCGCGCTCCTCAAGACTCAACGCGGGGAAGTTTTCTCCCCGTTTGGCCCTGGCTACGCGCTCAGGCCTTGTTGCTTCAACCTTTTTTATCAGTTCCTTCATTTCGGGTGTATAGCTCATCGGTTTCTCCTGGAAACTTCCTTATTCACAAAATAGGTGGAAAGGGTGGCGAAAGGCTGGCCTACAGGTGACTTACGTCCTTGGGCATCCAAGTACCTAGAGGAACCATGTCGGGTTCGCGCTCCCGTTCCTTGTAGAGTTTTTCGAGTTCGGCATGGTTCATCTTCTCCAGTCCACTCAGCATGGCGTCGTATTTTCCGGACTCGATCTCTCCCACGCGCTTTTGCAGGTGTTGGGCCCGGGGCTGAATGTATTTTCCGAAAAGGCGACGCACCAACTGAGCTATATGGTATTGAGGCAGTTCGCCCATGCAGCGGCTGGCGCACATTCCGCACTGGATGCAGTCGAAGGAGAGTTTTGCGGCCCTGGCAAGGTCGCCCTGTTTTATTGCCGAGACGTAGTCGAGCACTTCGACATGCATCGGGCACGCCTTGGTGCAGTTATTACAGGCCACGCAGCGGAAGAGCTCCGGATAAAGAGAATGGACGACATCGGCTAGCGGCTCGATAGTCTCTATGTCGTACTGAGCCCGGTTTGCGGGATAAAAAGGGATCTGGGCCAAAAACATATTGGGTTCGACAACCGTCTGGCAGGCGAGGCCGAAATAGAGTTTATAATCGCCTTCCTTGCGGTAGACAGTCGGGCAGGCGCCGCAGATGCCGCCCCGGCAGCCCGCGCCCCTTAAGAATTTAAAGCCAGCAAACTCCATTGCCTTCATTATGGTAAGCGTTTCCGGAACATCGTAGCGCTTGCCCATGACAAATATGGGGATGGTCCTAGCCCCTTTGGGCAGTATAGCCCTGTCACCAGTTGCAACCTGTTTGGGTGCTGACATGTACTTTATCTCCTTCACCTTGAATTGATCTACTTATTCGACCGGGAACGCGACTTATGGCCTGATGGCAGTCGATCCCACCGGAAAGTTTTTCGATTTCAAAAATTCGACCGAAGCCGCATCGTTCATATCGGGCCTGTAGGACTCGGGGCCCAGGCCAAGGGCCATGGCAAGAAGCTGGGAAAAATAAAAAACGGGCAGCCTGCGGGCGATTTTTTGCTTTTGCAAAAGCTCTTCCTGATTTTTGACCAGGTTGTATTCGCAAAGAGGGCAACTGAGTATGAGAGCATCGGCCCCGGCGTCCGTGGCGCTTTGGATTATTCGGCCGACCACCTCGGTGACGGAGTCGGGATGAGCGAGGACCTGGTAGGAGCCGCAGCATACGGTACTAGCGCCGAAATCGACCGCCCGGGCGCCAAGGGCTTCGACAAATTCGTTTATGACCCGGCCGGAGGCGGGCTCGATTGCGACATCCTTTGGCCGAACCAGTGTGCAGCCATAGTAAGAGGCGATTTTCATCCCGGTGAGCGGCGCCTTTAATTTTGCCCGCAAATTATCCCACCCGAGCGTATCACGAAGGAAAGTAATAAGATGCTCGACTTCGACTTCCCCGTGGTAATCGTTTTCCTCGGTCATGAAGTCATTTATGGTTTTTCTTTTGACCTCGTCGTTTCGCATGAGCAGGTTGGCCCTTGCGAGCGAGTTGTAGCACATGGAACAAAGGGTCACGAGGCGGTCGCTGCCCTCGTCCATTGCGCGGACGAGATCGCGCACGGGCGCCACATGGTGAATGAGATCGTCATCGGCCAAAGAATGGACCGCCCCGCAGCAGTTCCACCTGGGCAGCTCCCGGACATCGACTCCCAGGGCGGCAAGAGATGCGAGGGCCGAATCTTCGAGGTGCTTCGCCTTAGTCTTCAGGGTACATCCCGGATAATAGCTTACTTTCATGATCTCCCTCAACTCGTCAGCTTTCTGAAGCCGCTCACCAAAGCTATCTGGGGCAGTTCTCGAACGGCGGCCGCAGGCAGCCTGGAAGGCTCAATTTTATTGATATTTTTTCGCAAGACCAGGAGCCGTACGGCTTCCATCACCCTCGCCAGGTCGATACCCCTGGGACAGTTGACCGTGCATGCGTGACAGGAGGCGCACTCCCAGCCCGTTTCCAACTCCAGGATGCGCTCCTCCATCCCCAACTGCAGCATGCGCATTATTTTCCTGGGCAGGGTCGCCATCCGGGCCGACATCGGGCAGGCGCCGCCGCACGTGCCGCATTGAAAGCACATGGAAATGTCCTGAGCGCTCAGTTGATTTATTTTTTCTATGAACTCGTGCTTGATTGTTTTTTCGGAAATCTCGATCGCCATATTTTCCCTCGTTTTGCTGCGAAAGACCTGGACAGGATTTACAGGATTTACAGGATTTTTTATCCCTCGCAGCTTCTCCCGTCAATCCGATTGCAGTAGAAATCAACAATGTAGCTGCCGATAGCTTTTTAACTGCCGATAGCTTTCTGCCTATAGCATTGCAAGCAGAATAAATCCCCCCTGCCCCCCTTTGAAAAAAAGGGGGGTGATTGAGCCTTGCCCCTTCATGCGAGTCTTTGCAAGGGGGGGGGATTGAGCCTTGCCCCTTCCAGGGAGACATTTCTCGCGGCAGCTAACGGCGGAAGAATAAATCCCCCCTGCTCCCCTTTGAAAAAAAGGGGGGTGATCGAGCCTTGCCCCTTTGCCCCACCTTGCGAGTCTTTACAAGGGGGGGGCGATTGTGCCCGCCCCACACTTTTGTGCAGGGCGGGCGCCTTTTGAAACTAAAAATACACTAGCGCTTGCGAACGTTTGTCCGGATGAAGTCGACAATGTCGGTAGTCGGGGTGCCCGGTCCAAAAATTGCGCTCATGCCCGATTTTTTTAGAAAGTCGTAGTCTTCTTCGGGAATGATCCCTCCGCCCACAAGCAATACGTCGTCCATGCCCTTTTGCTTCATGAGCTCCACAACCTTCGGGAAAAAATAATTGTGGACCCCCGACAGGCTGCTAAGCCCAACGACGTCGGCGTCTTCCTGCTCAGCGGCGGCCACTATCATTTCAGGGGTTTGGCGAAGCCCGGTGTACACCACTTCCATTCCGGCTTCCGCACATACTCGCGCGAGGAGTTTGGCCCCGCGATCGTGTCCGTCAAGGCCCGGTTTGGCCATGATCATCTTGATTTTTCCAGCCATGGAATATTTCCTTCCGTTTGCTCTACACAAATTCCTTGGGGCGGTACTCGCCGTAGATTTGGCGCCACACGTCGCAGATCTCTCCTACCGTTGCCTTAGCGGAAACGGCTTCGATCACATACGGCATCACGTTTTCACCGGTTGCGGAAACCTCGCGCAGCTTATCCAGGGCAGCCTGCCATTTGGCCTGGTCGCGACTTGCGCGGTACTCTTGCAGCTCTGCGGCCTTCTTTTCGCCAACCGACATATCCACTTTGAGAAGTCCGCTCGGAGGAGGCTCTTCCATGGTGTATTTATTAATTCCCACATAGACCCGCTCGTTCGTTTCCAGTTCTTTCTGGAAACGATAGGCGCTATTTTGTATCTCTTTTTGGATGTAGCCCTGCTCGATGGCTGAGAGCGTTCCGCCCATCGCATCGATTTTCTTTATGTACTCGTCTACTTCGGCTTCGATCCTGTCGGTCATGCTCTCCACGTAATAGGAGCCGGCCAAAGGATCGATCGTATCGGTCGCCCCGGATTCCTCGGCCACCATCTGCTGGGTGCGA
>JARLHO010000151.1 GCA_031292215.1 Syntrophobacteraceae bacterium
ACGGTACCCTTTGGGATTGGGCGCAAAATAAGGGAATCCTACCCGATGCCTTCCGGCGATCCCTTCAAATGCAGGGGGTCGGGCCGATTGCAAACCAGTTCGCCGATGAAATGGGGAGCCACCCGGATTTGCAGGCGGCGCTGACTTCGCAAGTCCCGGCCTTTCTGCGTCAAAACGCGGGCCGTATCAACCAGTTCTTCATGGGCCGCGTATCGAGCCTGGAGACCCTTGAACAGATGGGGCCGCAAGGGATGCAGACCATGGCCGATGATTTGGACTTTAAGTCGGTTGATGAGCTGAAACAATGGGTCCCGGCGATGCGGGAAGTGTGGGAAGGCTCCAAAGGGGTCAGAAACGATGAGGCAAACCCGGCGCCATCGGTTTCGGCGCTTATCGATTACGCCAGGAAAGCAGGTCCGCAGGCGGCTCAACTAATTGCCGAGGACCACGGGTTTTCAAGTTTCGATGAAATGGTTGGAGCCCACCAGTCCGCAGGGATAGGAGAAAAGGCGCAGAATGCCACGGAGCCGGAGAGTACCGAAGGTAGGACAGGGAGTGCGCCCACGCGTGTGGATACTGACTCATCGCCGTCGATGGAAGAATTGACGGCAAGATTTAAACCGGTCACTCCTGATGAATTCATAACGCAAAGGGATAAAAGCACCAAGCAGCCCTTTCTTACTCCCTATACAGGCGAGGAAATGCAAGGATGGCAGCATTTTTTGACGGACGATGGGGCCGGCTTCGCCATCACACCCGACCGGGACATGGTGGACCGGGCGCGGATGCGGTGTCCCTCGCAATAGCGAAGGGCGGCAAGACGCTTGACTGTGTTGATGGATTTCTTAGCAGGTATTATAATAGCTTTGGATTTGTAGAAACATCAAGGGTTCCTTGGGATGACAATGGCCCCGAAAGGATGGGATTATGAAACATACGGCAAACGCCCAATCGTCTCCTTCGAATTCCCCGAAGACTTCTCAAGAGCCCCGGCTGACACTCGAAGACGCGTTGAAATTGCTCGATCTAAAGGAGGCCCCTGGAGGACCGGAATACTCTGGGATCATGATAGGTGGGCTGGAAGACTTGCTGAAATCAATGGGCAGGGACTGGATAATCAAGCACCGCAAGGGTCTCGTCGAGGAAATGAAGATGGTGGCGAGCCTCTAGCGCAGGCCGCCGAACAAACAGATGCTACTTCCAAAGATAATCAAGCCAACGAGTTTCAACCCCCTCCAGTAGTCCTCATGCACAGCGTAGGACCCGATACCAGCGAGGTTACACAGGCCGTTGCAGATAAACTGGCTACCTTTGCAAGGCCCGGCGCAGAGTTTCAGTGCCTCCAGCACTACGTCCATGCCTATCTCGTTGCGAAACTTGAAACAGTCGGCGAGTGTTTTCTCTGGGCTGTAGATTTTGACGGATATGCCGTCGATTTGATGTTGCTCGATACCAGTGTGGTATGCCTGATTGGAGAATCGGTGAACGAGGAGTGGGGGATAATCAAGAGATGGCAGCCGTGATTTCCTGAGAACCGCTACGGACACGCTATGCGGAATCTGTGTCGTGATTTCGTGGTAGGTCAGTGCGGAGACGAGGCAGATGACGGCGTTTGGGAAACGCAGGCCGACCGTCACCAGGTCGGGATTGCTGATGGGCGGGAGCTCCACCATACGATATGTCCCTCTACTGACCTGTTCGATTACCCCTTTTTCCCTGAGTGAATAAAGCGTGTAGCGGGTTATCCCGCGCGCAATGGCCTCGCTCATTCGTAGTACGCCGCCACATGAGCGGAAAATGTCTTCTGGCTTTTCGTTCATTCTCGACTCCAGACAAAACGATTCCACTTGTTTATAAGTGATAACAATATGTCTGATTAGCGCCGAAAAATCAAAAAGCTCATAGCCATCTGTTCTCCCGGGCCATTTGAGCCATTTCTGACCCATAGTGATTCCCGATCGGAGTTCCAAGGGTACGCTCTAGCCTCGGGGTGTTGGGCCGTGACTGGGATAGACCGGAGGAGGTCGCTGCATGGGCAGATTTGTGAAGGGCGATATCGTCGTTATTCCCTTTCCCTATTCCGATCTGAGTGCCTCCAAGAAAAGACCGGCCTTGGTCGTAGCCTCTCTCGATGGCTATGATGTCATCTTTTGGCGCTCTGTCAAAAAAAATTAGGGGGGTAACCCGATAGAAAGGGTTAATCCCTTTTTTTGAAAAATCATCCGTGTGAAAATCCTCTCCGTCTCTATATACCTTGCGTGTGCCAACCGGAAATTGTACACTTTCCCCCTGATCATTCCCTGCGCAATGAAACTGAAAACATACATGTTCGCGCCGCCATGGATACCATGGCGCGCCTTGGGAAATGGCCTGCCTGAACGAGGGCGGAACGGATGCGCCGGCCCTGTATTGGCCAAGGGTCCTCGTAAGGAGGCTGCCGGAGGAATAGATCTGATCCATTTCATTTCGAAAGGAGGGTCTTTGACATGTTTTGTAACCTTCGAAGATTGGCCATACTTTGCCTGGTGACAGGCGCAGCGTTTGCGGCCGCGGTTCCCGCCCGGGCGCAAAAGTACGGCGCCTCGGTCAACCTGAGCAATAATTCCGCATATAACTACTACATACAGATAAACGATCAAGGCCGGGTGGTATGGGTAAACTCTAACTCTCCTTCGGGGGGCTCGGGCACGTACCAACTCTACTTGTACGACGGCAACACCACCAAGGTGATCAGGTCCACGACCAATCCCATCCAACCACCTAAAATCAACGCAAGTGGCGTGGTCGTCTGGACCGAGAACGGCGCTCTGTGGCTCTACAAAAACGGCGTCGCGACGTCGATCACACCGACCTCCGAACTCGCTTATACCAATCCAAGCCTTAATGACTCGGCCCAAATTGCCTATGCCGGCGAAGACCTCGCACAATATGAAAATGGGATTTTTCTCTACAGCGGAGGCGGCGTCACTGAAATAGCCACGGGTAACGGGGGCAACCCGGCGCTAAACGATAAGGACCAAATAATCTACGCGGATAGTAACTCTGCCATTCACCTTGGTGTCGGGGTAATTTCTCCCGGCAGCTCCTGTAATGATCTGCCCGAGATAAACGGAGCAGGACAGGCCATCTGGCAGGGCTCCCCGGGGTGTACCGGCGCCTATGGTATTTATTTTTTTGATGGCGCCGCGATCGAAATCATAAGCCCCAGCGGGGGAAACGATTCGCTTAGCCATTGGCAGCGGGGGCAGATTAACGACGGCGGGCAGGCGGTGTGGCAGGACTACAACGGTAACAACGGTCCGGATATTTACCTGTACAGCGGTGGCGCGGCCCTCAATCTCACCAATAGCCCAACGGTTTCCATGTGGAATGGCGAGCCCCAGATAAACGACAACGGCCAGGTGGCATGGTACGGGGCCGATCCGGTCAAATTTGGCTCCCAGCTCTACCTTTACAGCGACGGCGCCGTGCAGCAACTGGTCGATAATGCCGGGTCCTCCAATTTTTTGGACGACTTCACCGGGTCGCCGGCGATCAATAACCAGGGGCAGATCGCCTATATAGGCAATGACCAGCAGGTCTACCTCATTTCCCCGGTCGGTTTGTGGCAAAACGCCACACCCAAAGGAAACGGATGGTATCATTTGAGCTGGTTTGGCGACTTCAACACCAACAACTCTCCCTGGATTTACCACAATACGCTCGGCTGGCTCTATCCCTTCGGGACTTCCACCGATAACCTCTGGTTTTATGACAATACGATGAAAACGTTTTGGTGGACGAGCGCAACGGTTTACCCATACGTCTACAGAGCCCGCGACGGTCATTGGCTCTACTATGTAATTCCTGCGCAGGGACAGGCCGCAACCCCGAGGTGGTTTTGCGATTTGACCACGGGACTCTGGGAAAGCGATTGATAAAAGAGCCTGGCGCCGACAATGGTTGGGGCGCCTCTTCCGGGATCGCCCCTTTTCATTTCGGGACAGGCTCTAATTTTTCCGTCCAACCTCACTGGCTCCCGCAATATATCTTGCAATCCATTCCATTTGACGCTACATCTTTGGCCGGAAACAGCAACCCAAACAAAATCCAAGGAGTTTCGTTTATGGCCATGACAGTGGAAATCAAAGATAACAAGCTCTTTATCGAGATCGACCTGGAAGAACCCACACCCTCATCTTCGGGCAAGACCCTCGTTGTGGCAAGCACACACGGCAATACCGTCACTACGGCCCTGGTAAACGGCAAACCCGTGGTGATCGGTTTGAACGCTTACATCAAACGTTGATCAAGACCACTTTTCCCCTATCTCATCCAGGCCGGCCCTTTCGAGCCCCTCCTGCGTCGTAACGACACGGAATTCGACCTCTGCATGGAAGGCAAGAAACCACGGCTCGGAAAATGAGGGGACTTTCGAAGGGTCTTCCAACACCCCCTTTTGTCTTTTTCATCCTGTGCTTCAGCAATTGCGAGTTCCCCTGCCTTGGCAGCGAGGCAAAGTTATGATTACTTTCCCGAAAGGAGGTCGACATGGGTGAGATAATCGCTTTGGATTCGGTTCGCAAAGCCTCTCCAAGCCCCCTTTTGACGACTGAGAAGGCTTTGAGGCTGCTCGGCCTGAACAGATGGCCACAGGGGTGGGAAATTTGGAAAGAGCCAATTTTTTTGAACGGGCTTGCCTCGATTGTCAAACGAGAAGGGGAAGCATGGGTCAGATTCAACCGGGAAAGCATCCTCAAGGAATTCGACCACATTTTGAAGTTCTATTAACTTCGCGGGGAAATCTTACCAAAGTGTGTTTGCAAGGGATCCACGGGAGCTTTCAACCGAGAAATTTCTCCAGGGCCCGGGCTATCTCCTTTGGCTTTTCCCAGTGAGGCGAGTGACCGGCATCGAGCTCCTCAAGTCTTGAATCGGCGATTTCGCACAGGAGCTCTTCCTGGTCCAGACGCGTGAACATCTGGTCCTGGTTTCCCCACAAGAGTAGCGTCGGAGCGCCGATCTTTCGCAGAATCGGGCGATGGTCCATGCGCAGAAGCCCCGAGAATGCCGAGCGCCAGACGTGGGCGGGAACCTTCATTGTCTCCGAGACGATCATTTCCATAAAGCCGGTTGCAACCGGATTGGAAGTAGCTTGAAATTCGGCGGCAAAGCTTTTTGGAACAGGATCGCTAAGGGCATCGATAACGGGTTTTACTGCCGGAAGCGAGGCTTTGCCGGCGATGGAGGGGGCCGAACTGATGAGTACGAGCCGCCTGACCCGCTCCGGGAAACGGGCGGAAAACCGCTGGGCGATAAAGCTGCCCAGCGAATGGCCCACCAGGTCGACTTTGTGCAATCCCAGGGCGTCGAGTAACAGCACGAGATCCCCGGTGTAGTCTTCCACTTCGTAGCAGCACTCGGGCTTATCGGAATCCCCGTGGCCCCTCAGATCGGGGGCGACTATCCGGCGGGGGAAGGCTTCGAACACGCCGGCAAAAGACCTCCAGGAATCAACGAAGCCGTGTAGAAAAATAACGGGGAGTTGGCCCCCCTCGCCCCTTTGCGCGTAATGGATCGAAACGGAGGTCTCAAGCGCTATCCTGGCGAAACGGAATTTTGAGGGATCATGTGGCGCGGAAATATTCATACAGGACACCTTAGGAGAGTATCGACGCAAGGTTTAGCTTATCGAGAATCGAGGTGACGCTAAGAGCGGCCTGGAAAGCCGTTTGGGCCTGCGTTAGCTTAACCGTTGCCGAGGCCACGTCGGTATCCTGCAAGCTCGACATGACACCCTGCTCGTTGGTCACCATGGTGTTTAGCGCCGACTGCTGGGTGGTGAGCCCCGAGAGCGTGGTGCCAACCATTGAGAGTTGATCGTTTACCTGGTTAAACGCATTTCCAAGATTCGCGTTAGCAGTGCTTATACCCGTGGAATCTCCGTTTTTTAGCGCACTGTAGAGAGACCAGATTTGCTGGAGCACATTGCTGCCTCCGCCGGCGCTCCCGAAAGCATCGTCGCCGGTCTGGTTAACGGAAGTCATCCCCCCGCTCGAACCGTTACTTGTGCTTGTCTTGACCTGTATATAGGACGTATTGCCGCTGTAGGTGACCTGGCCCGTGCCGGTGTCGATAGAGTAAGGCGCCGTATCGGTAGCTGTGCCCGCAAATATATATTGGCCCGCGTACTGCGTGTTGGCAAGACTCACCGCCTGGGTAAGAATCCCGCTCACCTCGTTTGCCAGCGCCGGGAGATTTTGCTGCCCGGCCGCGCTGATGGCTGTCTCGCCTACGCTCTGCGCCTGGGTGAGAAGGGTTGAGAGCTGCGAGAGCGAAGACTCCGTGGTTTTTCCCCAGTTGGTGGCGAAATTGACGTTTCCAATCAGCGAGTTGTATTCCCGCACGCTCTGGGTCGTGTTCATCACCTGCGACCACGAGTAGGGGTTGTCGGCGGGCGCCTGCAGATCTTTTCCGCTGGCTATGTCCTGTGAGAGCGTATTGATCTGTTGCTGCTGATTATTCAAGTTTACGAGGGTGTTATCCGTTGTCATGCCCAAAGTGATTCGCATGGTTTTCTCCGCTTACTGGACCATATTTATGACAGTACTCATCAGGTTCGAAACCGTCTGGACCACCTTGGCCGCCGCCTGGTAAATCTGCTGGTATTGGATGACATTTACCATTTCCTCGTCCACCGAGACCCCGGAAACCGACTGCTGCTGGGTCTGCAATTGGGATTTGAGCGCATCGTAGTATGTCTGGTTGTTGTTGGCGCCCTGGACATCCTGGCCTATCGTCTGTTGAATGTTGCTCAGATATTGCTGCGGCGTCCCGGTTGTCCCGTCGGAAAAGGAGACCGCGCTATCCTGGAGGTTGGCCATGCTTTGCGTTACGCTCGACAACTGGTCGGAAGTAAGCCCGCTTAGAAATCCGGAGTTGGCGGCGATCGAAGAGGAATTCGAACCGGAGAAGACATTTAACCCGGAAACCGAATTGACCTGACCGGCGATCGTTCCGGCAAAGTCGTCGAAGCTGCTCATATAGCCGCTAAGATTGGTTTGGGCCTGCAGGAGCCCTCCGAGTTGCCCGCCGGTAATCCCCGAATCGCTTGCCACCGTGCCCACCACGGTCCGGCCCGACACCAGGTTCACGGTGCTACTATTTTCCGTAGTGTTGACATCGACCGTCCCGTCCGAATTCGTGGTAAAGGAGACGGGAATGAGCTTGGCGAGGTTATCCATCGACTGGTACCTCTGGTCCAGGAGAGCGTTTGGCTGGGCAGTCGCGTTGGAGGCCTGAATATTTTGATTTAACTGGGCTATCTGGTTAAGGAGCGTATTGGCCTGGTTGACCGTATTCGTTACCTGGCTGGTAATCTGGTCGTTAACATTGCTGAGTTGACCGTAGGTGGATTGAATGGAGGTTGCGAGATTTTGGGCCGCCGAATAGACTGCGGTCTGTTCGGCGGGGGCTGTGGGGTTTTGAGCAAGAGTGCTCCAGGAATCAAAAAAATTCCCGAGCGCCTGCGAAATCCCGCTATTTCCCGAATCCATCGCCGCTGTCTGGATGGTGGTCAGTTGGGAGGTCTGGGTCGTGTACTGCGAGTCGCTCGAAGTAGCGTTCATGAACTGCTGTTCGAGGTAGTCGTCTCGGGCCTGCGAAATGGTTGAAATGGAGGCTCCGGAGCCCATCCAGCCGTTAGTGGTCAAGACCTGCCGATTTTCCGTCTGCACCGCTGTCTGGCGCGCGTACCCGGCCGTACTGGCGTTGGATATATTATTGGACGACGTCGCAAGCTCTGTTTGCGTGTTCATAAGAGTCTGTTCGGCGGTGTTTAGCGTAACGGCTAGGCTTGCCATCTCAAATCTCCTGTTGGAACGTAAGCCCCCTTGGAGGCCGCGCCGAGGTCGCCCCCTTGCCGCCGGTACGGCTGTAGCCCGGGGGCAAGAGAATGGCTTGAAGGTCCTGCCAGTAGGATAGAGACCTTTCTATAAAGACTCCATTGGCGGTGTTTAGCCTGCTGATTTCGGCCAGAATCGCCTTAAAGGAGTCCGAGACCGCAAAACAGGGTTCGTTGGAATCCTTGGCAGCCCGCAGCTTCCATTCCAGCTCGTTTACCAGGTATTCTTTCTTTGGAAGCAGCGCCAGCAGTTCGGCCGCCGAAAATCTGCGAATTATTTGCTCCTCGGCACGAAGAGCCTCCAAAAGTTCGAGGGCTGTGGAGACAAACCGGGAATCGGAGCACCCGTTTTCATAAGCGGGAAGGGTTTCAAATGGTGTAGCGGCAGAGGCCATAACGCTTAACTCCCTGTATAAAATATTTCAAGCTCGGCGCGGGAAACCCTCTAAACTTACTATTCGGAAGGATTCCCGATTGTACTTAAATCAATCGGCGATAAGTCGGCTTTTTTTGCTTCCGCGGAAGCCGCATCGAGCGCCCCGGCCGAAGGGTGTGCTTTCTCCAGCCGGTCCAACTGGGCGTAGAGCATATCCCCCACCCCAAGCCTTCCCGACTGCGCTATCACTTTTGAGACCTTGTCATAGAACATGTCCTGGTAAACACCGCTCGCAAAACTTGGCTCATCGTCCCCGGAGTATGCCTGGCGCATGCTCTTTATCATCATCGAAACAAGCATCGACGAGAACTCCCGGCAACTGTCACGCAGCTTTTTTTCATGGAGTTCGGCTTTCCCGGACGGATCGGTCTGGAGGACCGAGCTAACCCCTGATTGCATGTACCCCCCCTTCGGCGCCTAAATTATCTGTAGTTCCGCGCTCATCGCCCCTGCGGCCTTGATGGCCTCGAGGATGTTTATGAGATCGAGTGGCGTTGCCCCTATGGCGTTAAGACCCGCTACGACCTGGCCTATCGTGACACCCCCGCCCACAACTGCCAGATGGGCTTTCTTTTCCTGAACTTTTATGCCCGTTCGCGGCACAACTTGAGTCGTTCCATTGCTCAGCGGCAGGGGCTGGGAAACTGTGGGCTTTTCGGTAATCTGGACAGTAAGGCTTCCATGAGCCACCGCGCACGGCACTATCCGAACATTTTCGCCCATTACGATCGTGCCCGTCCGCTCATCGATTACGACCTTGGCAACCACATCGGGGGCCACCTCCAGCCTCTCCACTTTAGAGATAAGATCGACTGTGTCGTTTGCATCCGCAGCCGGCACTTCGATCCTGACTGTCCCGGCGTCAATTGGCCGCGCGGCGGTTTCCGGCAGAGCCCGGGAGATGGCCGCGGCCGTTTTGGCAGCAGTCGTAAAATCGGGGGTCCTGAGCACCAGGTCAAGCGTACGCAACCCCGCGTAGCTGATTGGGACCTCCTTTTCGATTATCGCCCCGTTGCTTATGAGTCCAACTGTCGGATGGGCTTGCTGAACGCTGCTCCCACTGGCGCCGCTTGCGGCAAAGCCTCCGATGGAAAGAGGTCCCTGGGCGACGGCGTAGACTTTTCCGTCCGGCGCCTTAAGAGGCGTCATGAGAAGCGTTCCCCCCCCAAGGCTTGTGGCATCTCCTATGGAGGAAGCCTGTACGTCTATTCTCGATCCTACCCGGGAAAAAGCCGGAAGCCTCCCCGTTACCATGACGGCCGCCACATTTTTTAGCGTCGTCTTGCTCGGGTCGATCTGGACGCCCATGTTGTTTAGAAGGTTGGCCAGGGTAGAGATTGTAAAGGGCGTGCTGGTATCGTCTCCGGTGCCCTTGAGGCCAACAACCAGGCCGTAGCCGATGAGGTCGTTTGAGCGATCTCCCAAAAAGTAGGCGATGTCTTTTATCCTGGCCGACCTGGCTGTACCGGCCAAGGTAAGCAGCGCGAACATCGCGATCGCCACGGCTAAAGCTTTACGTCTCCAGTTTTTCATACGCTCCCCCCCGTCGCCTCGCTCAGAAAGGTGAAATAACGTCCCAGACCTGTTCGAGCCATCCGGGTTTCTGATGCTGGGAGACCGGGCCTTTTCCGAGCATGTAAATCTTGGCCTCGGCCACGTCCTGCGAAAGAACGGTGTTGTTGTTGCTGACATCGACCGGTCGGACCACCCCTTCGAGGACTATCTGCTGGAGTTCGTCATTTACCTTGGTCCAGCGCGAGCCTCGAATGACCAGGTTCCCGTTGGGTAAAACGGCTACGACTGTCGCCGTCATGTAGGCGGTGACCGTATCGCTGCGGCTGGTCGAGCCGTCCCCTTTGAAGGTCTTGCTAAAGGAGGTATTGTAGGGGCCGAAGCTAAACGCGCCGGCGGGCTTGGCGACCCCGGTGGCCCCGATGCCTACCCCTGAAAAGTTGAGGCTCCCCTGGGAGGTCGAGGCCTTATCCGCCGTTGTCGTTGCGGTATTGGATCCCGAGGAATTTTCACTGACGGTTATGGTGACCAGGTCCCCTACCCTGCACGCTTTGACATCCGAGAAAAGCGAGCGCTCGCCTGTGTTCCAAAGAGAGCCGGTAGGCGCAAGGGAGGAGGGGGGCGGACCGGCCGCTGGTATAGGCTGCGGGGCAGATAGAAGCGCCGGGGGTGTATAGGAAGGCGTTGAGGCCTTTTGCGCCCCCGCGCAACCCGAAGTGAGCAAGAGCATCGCGGCGGCGCCGGAGAAAAGAAAACCAAACAGAGGATTTTTGCCCATCGGGCGAAGACCCCTGGAGAGGTCGGTTCTTTTTGTCATTAGATTGTGAGCCATCCTGTGTGATCCCCATTTCAAGAGCAGTGAAAAGTGAAGCGTGAAGCGAAAAAACCGCATCTTCCCGTTGTTCGCTTTTCACTACTCTTCACTGTTCTACTGAACGGCCTTAACGGTTTGACTGTCCACGACTTTGCAATATATCGTTTTGGTTGAGGAGGAATTGGTTACCGCAACGGTGTCGCCGAACCCCGCATCGCCGTTGGCGCGCCCTTTGGCGCTTACCATAAGCCCGGGCGCCTCGAAGACTATTCTCACCGGGTCTCCTCTTTTTATAATGAGCGGCTTATCGAGGTCCCGGAGTTCCAAGGGCTGATGCACTCCCACCTCATAGATCACTCGCCGGTTTTCGACTTGGTCGGGCAGGGTCGCGTACCGGTTGATAGAGTCGGTAACGTTCATTCTATGCATTTCCAGATCGGCTGCCGTTATCATGTCGTCTCTTCTCAAGGGGCGAGAGGCGAAATAGACGTTTTCGAATACCTCGACATGTCCCAGCACATCCAAAGAGCGCACCATCTCCTGGTCCACGTAGAGGTCTACGCTGATGTTTACGTTGCCCGTAAGACGCTGCTTCGGGGTAACGGGTCTTATCGAGTAAGTAAGTGTGCCCGTCGGGATGACCGGGATGCCCGAAAAACGAACATTATCAATGGTTATGTCGCTGCGATTCCACGCGGTGTTTTCCATTACGTATTTTTTAAATACATCTTCGACCCATTTTTGCGACACGTTGGTCGATTCCCGTGTAACGATGATCTTTGCGGGGATATCGAGCTTTACGCTCTCAGCTTTGATGCCGCGGGAATTTAAAAGCGTCACCAGGTAGGAGCGAAGCTGGGCGGGGTCTACGAACTTTTGAGACCCGACCGGGGGCGCCTCCCCGATGTCCTGGGTTTGCAGGATGGATTTCCATTTTTCGGGCAGACTCGCCGCATCGCAGATTTGCAAAAGGGATACGTTTCTGTCCCGGACCATGACCGAGCCCAGGATGCGGATGTGCGAAAGGGGGCTGCTTCCCTCCGCGGCGCCCGGGGCCCCGGTTGTCTGCGCCGATGCGGGCACAAGCCCTGGAGCCATAAAAAATACAGCGCTCAGCAGTGCCACGAAAACCCAACGCATCCACTCCCTCCTTGCCTGTCTAACCCATCTCGCGTACATTACGACACCACATTATTGGCCATCTGCATCATTTGATCGGCCGATTTTATGACCTTGGAGTTGGCCTCATAGGATCTCTGGCTAAGGATCATATTGACCATGTCATTTACGACGTTGGTGTTTGAGGCCTCGAGGTAGCCCTGGAGAATCGTGCCGCCTCCGTTGGGTCCTCCCGGGGTATCCGTCGTTACGTTTCCCGAGGCGGGAGTCGGAATGTAGTAGTTGTTGCCTATGTCTTGCATCCCGGCAGGGTTTGGAAATAGATAGAGCTGCATATTGGTGGTAAGCACCACGTTTCCCGTGGAATTGGTGGCCGTCAACACGCCCGAAGGATCGATACTTACGGTCACCGCCGTTTTGGGCAAAGTGATTTGAGGCTGGAGCATATACCCGCCGGCATCGACTATGTCGCCGTTCTGATTGACTTTAAAGCTGCCGTCGCGGGTGTAGGCCTGCTGGGTGCCGCGCAGGACCTGAAAGAAGCCGTTGCCCTGTATCGCCATATCCAGGTTGTTGCCGGTCTGAGTAAAGTTGCCCTGGGCAAACATCTTTTCAACCGATGAGGTCTTAACACCCATACCGATCTGGATGCCTGTGGGCACTTGATTATTGTTGGAGTTGCTGGCACCAGCGGGTATAAGGGTCTGATACATAAGGTCCGCGAAATTTGCGCGGCTTTCCTTAAAGCCCGTCGTATTGGCATTGGCGAGGTTATTGGCGATCGTGTCCATGTTGGTCTGCTGAGCTTCCATTCCCGTTGCGGCAGTCCAAAGACATCTCATGATATGATCCTCCCGGCCCTGGTATCGGCCATTATTTAAGTCCGGCGCGGCGATTATACTCTACCCGCTTGTTTTGGATATGAGCTCCGAGTCAAGGGTTGAACCGTTTTTTAGTGCCTTTTGATCGGCTTCAAATTCCCGGGTGGCCTCAATCAACAGGGCCATTTCCTTGACCGAGTTCACATTGGCCTCTTCGAGCGCCCCCTGGTGGACGGTGCAACCGCTCGCCGGCCCCGGCTGAACGGTGGTATCGGCGGGCTGGAAGTAGCCGCTCCCCACCTTTTTGAGGCTGTTTGGCGCAAAGTCGACCAGTTGGAGTTGGGCGAGGGAGTTGTTTCCGTCAAAAACCTGACCATTGCTGGTAATGCGCAGGTCGGCTACTGTGTTGATCTTGATCGGCGCCCCATTTTGCCCCAGAACCGGATAGCCGTCCTGGGTCACGAGCTGATTGGAGCTGTCCACGGCAAGGTCTCCGGCCCTGGTGTAGAGGGCGCCCTGAGGGGTTTGAACGCTTAGAAAGCCGTTTCCCGAAAGGGCGATGTCGAGGTTGTTGCCGGTTTGCCGCGTCGGCCCCTGGGACATATCGATGTGGGCCACCTCGCCTAAAACGGTGCTGAAGCTAAGGGTGTCCTTCTTGTATCCCGGGGTGTTGGAATTTGCGATGTTGTTGGATATAATGTCCAACTGTGACTGTTCATATTGGGACCCGGTTGTTGCTAAATAGCTTTCCAGCTTCATGGAATGACTCCTCTTGCTTCCACGTCTTGCAACGAAGATGCCGGCAAGACGATCTCTCCGGGAACCGACGGGAAGCCATCTTCGACGCGCTCATTTCCTGGGTCCAGGAAAATTTTGCCGCTCGCGGCAAATCTAGCATGGTTACTTTCTGACATAAGGTTCGGCGGGAAGTTTGACAGGGCGATCGGTCCGTTCCGGTCGGGCGGTCGGTTCAGAGGAAATTATTTCCTGCCGTTGGTGGAGTACGTGTCTTTCCATGTTTACGGGGAATGACTATTTTACTTTGCGTGGTTTGGGTTGAGGCTTCAGTGAACGGGGGTTTTCGATTCGGCCCTGCATCTATCCCTTCGGAAGGGAGAAACGAGGTATGATGAACATTTATGTTGGTAATCTGGCTGCCAGAACCACCGAGCAGGAATTGCGCGAAGCTTTCGAAAGCTTTGGCGAAGTCGATTCCGCAAAGATTATTAAGGACAACTTCACCGGGAAATCGCGAGGATTTGGTTTCGTCGTAATGCCCAGCCAGGAACAGGCGCAGGCGGCGATAGAGGGATTAAACGGAAAAGAACTTGAGGGTTCCCCCCTTACGGTAAACGAAGCAAAGCCGCGTGAAAATCGTGGTGGCGGTGGCGGCGGTGGTGGACGACCGGGCGGTGGCGGCGGAAGACCGGGCGGCGGCGGTGGCGGACGACCGGGCGGCGGCGGCGGTTTTGGCGGCGGCGGCGGCGGCAGGGACCGACGGGGAGGAAGCGGCGGCGGCGGACGACCGGGCGGCGGCGGCGGTGGCGGCGGCGGCAGGCGCTCGTACTAGAACGGAAAGCCTCAGAGACTGGGATTGAGGAACTTGGGTGGCCGGAAAACCCGGGTTCTTCAATCCGATTCGCTTAAGAAGCTATTTTTCGCAGGTTGAGGATTAATTCGACTTCCCCGACGGGCCTTTTGAGGCGCCGGGCAATATCGGCGGCCTGAAGACCCTTTGCCGCCAAAGCCAGCACTTTCTGCTGACCGGAGTGGTGGACGTTTGAGTCGGGAGAAGGGGGTTGTCGTAGCACGACCCTTTCGGTTTCGATCGTTGCGAGCTGCTCCAATCGGGCGCAGAGTTTTTGTCCCTCGCGAATGCGTTCGTCTAGTTGAGCCGTTATTTGCTTTAGCAAATCCTGTCTTCTCTCAAGGTTACCTTCAAATTTTTTCGATATCTGCGCGGTTTCCCCCATTATCTGTTCAAGGGAGGCCACCACCGCCTCGTCTTTTTTCGACATTCTAGGTCTTTTGACCAACATGATCGCCGCAAGCAACCCGAGGATTATCAGGTCGATCGCGACCTGCCAAATAGCATTAAATGACGCGCGGGCTTCCAAAAACTTCAGCAAAGACTCCATAAAAGATGCCTCTTAGCGGTTTTCGACCTGGGTCAAACGAATGTTATCCGGACAGCTCTCCGGCAGCCTGACACGCAGGTAGTCCAGGAGGTTTTTCCCTAAGACCGAATGCCAGGATTTCTCCGAGTTGCCGGCGGAGTCTTGACGGAGCAAAAAATTATAGACGGTGTCGCGGAAGACGACGGTATTTTTCTTAAAGTTCCCATACCTTAGCAGACTGCCGAAAACCGCCTCCATTCTAAGGGCTGTAACCATCTCCCCGCCCTGGACTTTATAGACGATCAGAAAATCGAGCATTTCCCGGGTCTCGAGTTGAGGAATCGGACGCACTATGGTGATTGCCGATTTGACCTTATCTGCAACCGGTAATGGTTTGGCGGACATCCTCGCTCTTACGAAATACAGGGCGACTGCTGCCAGCAACAGGAACAAAACGGCGGAGCAAAGCACAGCGACCATCGGAAACGAGGATTTTTTATCGGTCAATTTACTCCCTTTGCTTCCGGAGTCATCTTCTGCGGAAAGCGATTTTGCCTCGGCCCCAAAGTCATCGTCAAAAGAGCCTTTCCCGCCATCATCTCCGTCGATGTTTCCGCCGGCCATCTTTTCTGCGCTCCACGCTTTCCTTGTCGGACCCGCCGCCCCTCGCCCAATTTGCGCTAACGCAGACGCGCGCCTCCTGCCTGCGCCGCTCGAAATTCATTTTGAACGGATTCGGGCATGTCATCGGCTTTTAGTTTTTTGGACAACTTTGTCCTGAGTTTTACCATCGCCTTGGTGTGGATCTGGGAAATTCTCGACTCGGTATATCCAAGGGCCGTTCCTATTTCCTTCATGGTGAGCTCTTCATAGTAATAGAGCGACAGGACGAGTTGCTCCTTTTCGGCAAGACCGGTAATGGCCTCAGCCAGATGGCGGCGTATCTCCTCGCGGTAGGCGGAGTTAAACAGCTCCTCGGACTCCGAGCAAAGCGTGTTGGATTCCCTGTTCTCATGGATGATGTCGTGGATATTCTCGGGTAAAAACGAGATTCCCTTGATTTCATCCATCATTTTATGGAATTCATCCATATCGACGTTTAACTCCAGCGCTATTTCCTCCTTGGTGGGATCGCGCCCCATTTTTTGCTCCAGACTTACGCAGGCTTTCTCTATGACGCTGCTCTTCTGACGCAACGATCTCGGGATCCAGTCCATGGAGCGGATTTCATCGAGCATCGCCCCTTTTATACGAATCTTCGCATAATGTTCGAAGGGAATGCCCTGGCCCGAATCGTATTTTTCGATGGCGTCGATCAACCCCAACACCCCCGCGCTGATAAGATCTTCTACGGCGATGTGGTCGGGCAGGCGCGAGATAAGCCTGAAGGCGATATATTTTACGAGATCGCTGTGTTCCATCACGGCCTTATCCCTTTCAGACTGCGCGGCCATGGGATCGGCTGCCGGGCCTCCGTAAGGGTTCTTCCTGACCAAACAGGAGCTCTGTTGCATAGGATCATCTCTTCTTTTTAAACGTTTAGCAGACGTTTCCAGAAAAACTGAATCGTTCCCTGATTGGGATTGGGACGAGTCCTGCAAATAGTCTCCGCTATAGTCGCAAAGGCCTTGGAGGCCGGGGCTTCGGGAAAGGCCTCAAGGAGCGCCCTTTGCTGGATCACCGACCGGGTTACCGACGTATCGTGGGGGATGGTCCCCAGGTAGTCGAGCGAAATACCATCGAGGAAGTGGTCGGCGACTTTGCTTAGCTTGGCGAAAATCGATTTCCCGTGGGCCTCCCCGGAGGCAGAGTTTATGAGGATTCGAAAATAGCGTTCGCTGTGTCTGGAGTAGAGCACCTTTATGAGGGCATAGGCATCGGTTAGCGAGGTGGGCTCCGGGGTCACCACGATGATTCTTTCGTTTGCCGCCAGGTTGAAATAGAGCACGGTATCCGAGATGCCTGCCCCCGTGTCGATAATGAGCACATCGATATCGGTTTCCAATCCGTCGAGCAGTTCGAGGAAAAGAAGCTTTTGGTCGTCGGTAAGATGGGTGAGTTCCTGGACGCCCGAGCTTGCCGGCATTATTCTTATTCCCCCCGGGCCGTCGACAAGTACGTCTTCGAGCTTTTTTTGCCCGTTTAGCACGTGGCTCATGTTGTACTTCGGAGTGAGACCGAGCAGCACGTCGATATTGGCCAATCCAAGATCGGCGTCCAAAATCAGCGCCCGTTGCCCGAGCCGGCTCATGGCGATCGCAAGGTTAATAACCACGTTGCTCTTTCCCACCCCCCCCTTGCCGCTGCTGACCGTCATGACCCTCACCGGTTTTTGCAGCGCCGAGATGGCTGCGGGAATCACACTGTCGACCTCCATCTCGTGGCCCTGTTTTTTTCTAAGTCCCACCGCCTGATCCATCTTTTCCCCCTCTATGCTGCCTGATTCCCGGCCGGGAGCAGGAACGAAAGCAACCTTTTCTGAGTAGCCGGTTCGATGTCTTCCGGCACTCTTTGCCCGGTGCCCAGATAGGAGACCGGGTAGTTAAACCTTACCAACTGGTTGACGATACACCCGTGGTGAACCGTTTCGTCGAGCTTGGTGAAAATGAGGCTGTTTATGTCCATGTCTCTAAAGTGTACGATGGTCTGCTGCAGGTCTTCATCCTTTGCCGTAGCGCTTAGGACGAGGAAATGGGAGAACCTGCGTCCGTTTTCAAAAAGTGAGCGCAAGTGGCTGACATGATCGCGGTTCAAGTAGTTTCTGCCGGTGGTGTCGAGAAGTACCGCGTCGCAATGGCTGAAATCATCGAGCGCGCGCCTTAGCTCCGACCTGCTTTGAGCCACGACAAACGGGATTTCGAGGATTTCGGCGTAGGTCTTGAGCTGCTCGACCGCGCCGATGCGGTAGGTGTCCAGCGACACGATCCCCAGTTCTATCCTGCGCTTTATTTTTAGATAAGCCGCCAACTTGGCCAAGGTCGTCGTTTTGCCTACCCCCGTAGGCCCCACAAAAGTGTAGACTGCGGGCCCGACCGAATTGGAAACGACCCGGAAGGGTCTGGCAAAACTGATTTTGGTCACCAGCCGCTTGCAGAAGGCGTTAAATATCGAGGACCTGTTTAGCGGGTCCCCGTTGAGATCCGATACCGCCTTGTTTAGGAGAATAAAGACCTGCTTTTCGTCGAGGCCGCGAACGAGGAGTGAATGATAGAGCTCGGCCAGCGGCTGATTGGACTGGAGTTGAGACAACTGGTCGCGAGAAGAGATAAGAAGCGAAAGAAAGCCTTTTATCTCCTGGAGGTCATTAATCATTTCAGCCGAGGAGTCCTTTGGGACAGCCTTTGTCTCCGCGCCAAAGGGCTGCTGTTCGGTTGCCGCGCTTACTTCAAAGCACGGCTCCCCCAGCCCCTCGGTGAGCTTCCTGGTGCTCAGTATAATGGCCTCTGGCCCCAGTTCCTTTTTGACCTGAGCCAATGCCTTTTCCATCGTGGGGGCCGTAAAGGTCTTAACTTGCATGGTCCATCCTGATTATGCCGATTGAACGGATTTCAAGCGAGTTGCTCAATTCGCTGTGGCTTATTACGGCGACATCAGGCAAAAACCTTTCGAGGAGCTTCCTTAGGTGGCGCCTGATGAGCGGGGAGCACAGCAGCACGGGATGATGTCCCAGGCTGATTGAGCGTTTGACCTCATCGCTTGTGGCCTGGAGAAACTGTTGCAAAAAACCGGGATCGAGGCTTAGGAAGGCGCCATGATCGGATTTCTGGATGCCGCGGGTAAGTCTTTCTTCCAGGGACTGCTGGAGCGACAGCACGGGGAATTTCCGGTCTTCGGTCTCATAGGGCTTGGTGATGGTTCGCGCCAGGGCCTGACGAACATGTTCGGTTAGAATATCGGGGTCTTTTGTCATGAGCCCGTAATCGGCCAGGGTTTCACAGATCGTTTGGAGATCGCGAACGGTTACCCCCTCACGGATGAGATTCTGGAGCACCTTTTGAATGACTCCGGGCGACAGTACGTTCGGCACCAGCTCATCGACCAGTTTGGGCTGCTGGAGCGCGAGGTTATCGATCAACTGCTGGACGGTCTGTCTTGTGAGCATCTGGTCGGCGTACTTTTTGAACAACTCCGTCAAATGGGTGGCGACCACGGTGGAAGGGTCTATTACGGTGTAGCCGGCCCGGGAAGCCTCATCGCGCCTGTTTTCCGGGATCCACACAGCAGGCAGATCAAAAGCCGGATCCCTGGTCGGAATACCCTTTATTTCGACCGTGTTCGCTCCGGTGCTTAGGGCGAGATAATGGCCCACCATGATCTCGCCTTTGCCCACCGCGTTGCCTTTTAGAAGCAGTTTGTATTCGGCGGGTTTTAACTGGAGGTTGTCCCTTACGTGAAGCGAGGGAACCAGTATCCCGAATTCGAGGCCCAGTTGCTGACGAATGGCTTTGATGCGCTGCAAAAGGTCTCCATTATGGGCTTCGTCAACCAGGGGGATAAGCCCGTAGCCAAGCTCGAGTTCCAGTATGTCGAGCAGGGGGGGAAGATCGGAGCCTTGTGCCGGTGGTTTCTGGGCCGCTTCTTCGGCGGCAATCGATTTGGCAGACTCATCCTTACACTTTTTGCCTACAACCCGCGCCAGCAGAAACAAGCCCGATCCGACCACCACCAACGGAATCGCCGGGAAGTTTGGCACCGCGGCCAGAAAAAACAACATGCCCCCGGTTATGATCAGCGGTCTGGGGTGCATGCTGAATTGCTTGGCGAACGCCTCCCCCATGCCCATGTCCGTTGCGGCGCGACTGACCAGGATGCCGGCCGAAGAGGAAATCACCAGGGCCGGGATCTGTTCCACCAAACCATCGCCAACCGCCAGCAGAGTATAGACACGCAGAGCTTCGGATATGGGCATGCCTTTTTGCAAGACCCCTATGGCCAGCCCGCCGATAATATTTATGATGGCGATGAGAACTCCCGCTATGGCATCGCCTCGGACAAACTTGCTCGCACCGTCCATCGAGCCGTAGAAATCGGCCTCCCGCCGCACCGTTTCCCGCCTCTTGCGCGCCTGCTGGTCGTCGATTAACCCGGTGTTTAGATCGGCATCGATGCTCATCTGTTTTCCGGGCAAGGCGTCGAGGGTAAATCGGGCCGCGACCTCCGAGATGCGCTCGGTACCCTTGGTGATCACCATGAAATTTACAATCAATAAGATGATGAACACCACGAAGCCAACCACGTAATTGCCGCCCACAACGAAAATACCAAAGGCGTGAATGACCAGGCCCGCGGCCTGCGGTCCCTGATCTCCGTTTAGCAGAACAAGCCGTGTGGCAGCGATTGCCAGGGAGATGCGGAAAAGCGTGGTCACCAGCAGCAGTGAGGGAAATATCGCAAAATCGAGCGGCCTCGTGCTGTATATGGCGGTTAGAAGGATCACAAAACCCGAGGAAATGTTTACGATCAGCAGCACGTCAAGAAATGAGCTCGGCAGAGGCAAAAGCATGACGGACAGGATGGCCACCATGCCGATTCCCAGCAGCGCGTCTCCATCCGACATCAACTTCAGACGGTCTTTCAAAAGACTTTGTCCCTCGTTCGATTCCTTAGCCATTCTGGTTCCGTTGTTTTTGCTGGTAGAGGAAAGCCAGTATTTTTGCCACTGCCCGGTAGAGCTCGACAGGAATTGTCTCATCGAGCCTAACCTGTTTATACAAGGCACGTGCCAAGGGAGGATTTTGCACTATCGAAACTCGATGCTTCCTGCCGGTCTCAATGATTTTTTTGGCCAGAAAGTCAGCGCCCTTGGCAACCACCAGAGGAGCTTGCATTCCGGGCTCGTAGCGAAGCGCGACCGCAAAATGGGTGGGGTTTGTGATAATCACGCTCGCCTTTGGTACTTTGCCAAGCATCCGCTGCCTGGCCATCGCCCTTTGGAGAGAGCGGATTTTTGCCTTTACCTGGGGGTTTCCTTCGCTTTGCTTGGCCTCTTCCTTGACCTCCTGCTTGGTCATCTTGAGATCTTTTTTGATCTGCCACCTTTGGTAAAAGTAATCGAGACAACTGACGACCAGCATATAGCCGGTCACCCGATACAGGAGCTTTAGGCCGAGCGTTCCCGTAAAAGACAGAAAATCGACCGTATCCCGCGAAGACAGTTCCAAAAACGCGCCCCTCCTGGGCCACAGGACCGAGTAGACCGCAAACGAGACAATCGACATTTTTAAAATGGATTTGACAAGTTCGACGAGCGACCTTGCCGAAAACATTCTCTTGAAACCGCTTAAGGGATTAATGTTGCCAAAGCTTATCTTCATCGCCTCAAAGGAGAACAGTAATCCTTGCATTTGGACCACGTTGAGAATCACCGAGGTTGCGAGGACGGTGAGGATAACCGGCCCAACCATTACTAACAGGCCGAGCATGACGTGGATGAAAAATCCGGAGGAGGCAAAGATACCTGGACGGGTAAAAGAGTCTTGCGACCACACGTATTCAAGGATCTGCCTGAAATTGCTCAATATGATATTTCTGGACTGATAGATGGCCAACCCGCCGGTTAAAAGCACGCAAACCGATGTAAGATCCCGGCTCTTGGCGATCTGGCCTTTCCTGTGGGCCTCCGAGAGTTTTTTTCCGGAGGCGGCTTCAGTTTTATCCTCGCCGGCCAATTCGCTTCTCTTTGCTTTGAAAGGGTAAAGGATCGGATTTCCGAGACGGGGGGGGCGGCCATAAAACCGTCCGACGTCAATTATTTGGCTCTGTAAGGCTGTGTCGCAACGGGCCGCCCGGGTAAAGGCAAAGGACAAAATCGCGGAGAGCTGTGCCCACCGCACCCCAACGGGTTCCGCCAAAACAGTCCCACTCGGACTGGTCGGCAAGTAATCGACCCGGCTACATCCCCTCCGTTGATCCTGGATGCTCAAAGCGTTCCAATTCCTTCGGCTTTGGGACCGATATTTTCAGGGCGCGTTTGTTACGGGATCGGCGCAGGGCCGTTTATCGGGAAAAATTCTTCAGGAAAGAGAAGAGTCCGGCAAAGGACTGGCTGGCCAGTTGGCCCCAGAAAACCATGGTTACCGAAAGAAAAAGCATGCCGATAAAAATGGTCACAGGGAAGCTGGTTGCCAGGATATTTACCTGAGGAGCGAATTTGGACATAAGGCCCATTCCGACCTGGGTGAGGATAAGTGCGGCCATGGCCGGAGCGGCCAGTTTCAGCGCGAGGACAAAGAGCATGGCCGAGAGCATGACCATTCTCCTAAAGAGCCCCGCGCTTATCGCAAAGGATCCGACGGGAATCACCTTGAAACTGTGAACGAGGATTCTAATGATTATCAGGTGCCCATTAACCGAGAGCAAAACCAGGATAGCGAGCAGTTGGTAAAATGCGGACAGCACCGACACACTTGCTCTTTCCTGCGGGGCGACTGACTGCGCAAAGCCCAGTCCCATCTCGAAGTCGATCAGTTGGGCCGCCAACTCGAAAGCGCTGACCACGATGAGCATCGCAAGGGAAAAAAACACCCCGAAAATCAACTCGCCGAAGATGATGCCGGCCAAGGGGGCGGGCTCGAAGGGAACCGGCCGGACATACTGATGGATAAAGGGAAAGAGCATTACTGAAAAGGAGATCACCAGCAGGGCCTTAACCGTTGAGGGCACGCTGCGCGTATTGAAAATGGGCAGCATGAAAAGTACTATTCCCATACGGACTATGATCGCCAGCAGTAAGGCAAACTCTTTTAGGTCTACGTTAAAGGTAACCATCGGGGTCAGCCCACAATATTGGGGATGCTCACGATGACCTGGTGCAAAAAGGCGGTGAGTTTGGAAAGCATCCAGGAACCGAAGATTATCAGGGCCAGTGAGGTGACAACGACTTTAGGGACAAAAGTTATCGTCATTTCCTGGATTTGCGTGACCGACTGAAAGATGGATATGATAAGCCCGATCACCATGCTGCAGCCAAGAACAGGCATACTGACCATGAGCATCGTCTCAACGGCATGCTTTCCGAATGTGATTACGAACCCATAACTCATCGAGGACACCTCTTGTAAGGGCGATTGGGCATGATCGGCTCATTGGCCGGCTTTGCTCTTAACCGCATTTAGTGAAAGCTTTTGACAAGGGATCCGATCAGCAGGCCCCAACCGTCAACCATTATGAAGAGCATGAGTTTAAACGGGAGGGAAACCATTACCGGGGGCAGCATCATCATGCCCATCGAAAGCAGGATGCTGGCCACCACCATATCCACGATTATAAACGGGACGTAGAGCATGAAGCCAATCTGGAAGGACTTTTTGAGCTCGCTTATCACAAAGGCCGGAATAACGGTCCAGACAGAGAGCGACTGAGCGTTTTGCGGCCGGGTATTCTGGGACATCGAGACAAACAGGGCGAGGTCCTGCTCTCCGGTTTGTCTTAGCATGAAGTCCTTAAGAGGGGCCATTCCCCGGTCGATGAACTGGTCGGTGGAAATGGTGTGCTGTTCATAGGGCGCCAGAGCCTGGCTGTTAATCTTCTGCCACACCGGTTTCATCACGAAGAAAGTCAAAAAAAGGGCCAGGCCGACTATCACCTGGTTGGGAGGGGATTGCTGGGTCCCCATCGCAGACCTCAAAAAAGAGAGCACCACCGCAAAACGGGTAAAACTGGTCATAAGGATGAGCAGCGCGGGGGCGAGCGAGATGATCGTCAAAACGAATACGATCTGCAGGGCGCCCGAGACCTGCTCGGGGCCTTTTACGCCGTCAAGGTTTAGATGGACTGCGGGGATGTCGATACCCGCGGCCCGGGAGCACGGCTGGCGGGCGAAAATAATGAAAAAAAAGACAAGGCAAAGGAGTCCGAGAAACAGGGGCCCGATGGGCGGTCTAACCATTCTATTGCGATGAAAAGCATTCATATATTCTCGCCCGCATCCCTAAAAGGCGTCCCGCTTTGCGCGACCGGCTCGCCTACATACAGGAGGCTCATATTCTGGGGAGAAATGCCGACCAGGACATTTCGCTCCCCGCAGACCTTTACGACGATCAGGTGATGGCGGGGCCCAAACGATTGCCTGGCCAGTACTTCCATGGCCTGTGAGGCGGACCTGCCGGACAGATTTCCCCATCGTTTCAAGGCATGGATAACAAGGAAAAAGACCCCCAGAACCAGCCCCAGCGCACCAAGTGTCTTTACAAAAAGCAGTCCCGCAGTCATTTTCCCCTGCCTTCCGATATCGGCCCGGGGGCCGCTAAGGCTCTCATAAATATTCCTTTTGCCCGCCACTCTTAAGCCAGTTGCCTCACACGCTCCGTCGGGCTGATTATGTCCGTTATTCTCACGCCGAATTTTTCGTTGACCACGACCGCTTCCCCCCTGGCTATGAGTTTCTGGTTTATAAGGATCTCCAGGGGTTCCCCGGCGAGCTTTGAGAGCTCTACAACCGACCCCTGCCCCAGTTGGAGCAACTCGTTTACAAGAATCTTGGTGCGGCCAAGTTCGACCGAAATTTCGAGTGGAATATCCAACAGGAAATCGAGATCTTTTAAGCTTTTTTGTCCATGCCCCTTTTCGAGATCGGGGAATTGAGCCTGTTCGTTTTCCATTTTCGTTTTCCCTTAAGAGACGAAACAATTTCCAATGCTACTCCCTCATCCATCGCTTACCGGCTCGCACTCTCGAACCTATAACGATCCGCCCTCCGCATCGCCTTCTACCTGGAAGGCGAGCTTCCCGTGGCAGATTCCAGCCATTGCGCTCAGTTTGGGAATCCCCGCAACCCTTACAAAAAGCGGCTTATCGGCATCGTTATCGAGCACAATCACGTCGCCAACCTCCATGTTCATCAACTCTTCGCCCCGCAACGAGGTCCTGCCCAGTTCCAGGCTGAGTTCGACCGGCACATCGCGAATCAGTTTTTTGAGGCGCAATATCCACTGCTCGTCCACTTCGAGCTGGTCGCTTTGAAAGCTCGCATACAGCTTGGTTCTTATCGGCTCAATCGTGGAATAGGGCAGCACGAGCGCCATGCGCCCCATCATGCGGTCCATTTCGAGTTCGAACTTGACAACTATTACGACGTCAGTGGGCGGTATGATGGTTGCAAACTGCGGATTTACCTCGGATCTTACGAAAACAAAAGCCACGTCCGTTATCGGCTGCCAGGCCTGTTCGAGGTCCGAGAGGGCCTGCTTTACCACTTTGTTTATCACCCGGTATTCAATCGAGGTGAAGTCGCGCCCCTCTATCTTGTAGCTGCCTTTGCCCGTGCCGCCGAAAAAGCAGTCCACCAGGTTGAAGATGAGTCGGCTTTCGATCATGAACAAGGCGTGGCCTCTTAGCGGCTCCATCTTCACGATGTGCAAACTCGTGGGCACGGGAAGGGTTCGGATGAATTCGCCAAATTTTATCATCTCCGCCTGGCAAACGTTTATGTCCACCATTCTGCGCAGCGAGCTCGAAAGAGAAATGCGATGGGTCTTGGCGAACCTGTCGTTTATAATGTCGAGGGTGGGCATTCGCCCCCGCACGATTCGATCCTGATTTGCCAAATCGAACATGCGCACGTTATCGGCGGCCGCGGAGGTTTCTTTAGTCCCTTCAATTTCGCCGTCGGACAGTCCCTTTAGCAGGGCATCGACTTCATCCTGGGAAAGAATCTTTTCCATAGACGCGCTGACTTCCTCTTTACGCTTAACCGTTTAGGGCCGGCCACCCCCTACGTTTCCACACAGGCGCATTTAGCGCCCATTTACTGGATGAGAAAATCGGTAAAATAGATTTTAGTAATTTTGCCCTTGGTAAGGGCGCTATTTAAGGATTTGAGCAGCATTTTTTTCAAGCGGACCTTGTCATCGGCGGTGACAATATCACCCGACTCCTGGCTGCTCAGAACGGTCAAAACGACGTCTTTTAGCTTGGAGTCCTTATCCTTGCACTCATCGGCCGCTTCCTTCGAATCGAGTTCCAAGTCGATGGAGGCTTTAAGAAATCTCTTCGACCCCGGATCGGCCAGGTTGACTATGAAAGTGGCCATGGGATAGGAAACCGGCTTTTCTTCCTTTTTGACCGTCTCCGTTTTTCCCGACGGCTTCATGAACATGAAGTAGGCGCCTGCACCCCCGCCCAGCAGCAGCACGACCAAAACCAGCACGATGACTAGGAGTTTGGACTTGGACTTTTCCTGCCCTTCTTTTGAATCTTCATCCGCCGACATCTGCTTATACCCTCCCGATAATGACCAAACTTGACACCAATCCAAGATGTGTCGAGGCGCAAAAGATATTTGCCACCGCGCCTGCGATCCTTCCAGCCTTTTTCCGGACAACCTACCCTGAGCAATGAGCATGCCAGGACAAATTCCGTATAAATCGCGGACCGCAAACCTTCGGAAAAGCCGGCAACTCCTCGCCGGAGGCCACGATAGACCTTCGAGAGGAGGACCGGGTTTTGCCCATCCCGCAGTCAACCTTTTGACCAAATAGCGTTTATGACTTCGGAGAGCAGAACTGGAAAAATATGCAGCCCGGTGGGAAAAATTTCCCCGGATTATTTGGCCCATGGCCCGGCGGCCTCAATGGAGGTAAATATAACTATCTGATTTTATAGCTCTTTTTAAGAGCAATAGGCTCTGGCCCAACTATTGCTCAGCCCAGAAGTGACATTCCAAACAATTGACGGGCCTTTCCGGCAAGAGCATTTCATGCGCAAACCAAACGGCCCACGAGGAGAAAGCGATGGCAACGACAGCGTTGGCGGGTATCGGCTCACAGTATTTCGGGTCCAGCACCACCAGTTCGAGCACCAATTCAACCAACACCCTAAACCAAAGCGATTTTCTAACGCTTTTCACCGCCCAGCTGCAGAACCAGGACCCGACCAATCCGATGCAATCCTACGAACTGGCCTCCCAACTGGCCCAGTTCACCACGGTGGAACAGCTTACGCAGGTCTCCTCGCAGCTAAATAACGTCGATCAGTACACCGGCGGCATAAACAACGGGTCGATAACCTCGCTTGTCGGAAAAAGCATTTCAGCAAGCGACAGCACGGTAAACGTCAGTTCGGGCGCCGTTGCAAACACTCTCAACTACACGCTTTCAACGCCTTCCACGGTTACTTACAAAATAGCGGACTCCAGCGGCAGCACGATCTATTCGGGAACCGTCGGCGCGCAGAGTTCGGGCTCCTACAGTCTGCCATGGACTGGAACGGATTCAAGCGGGAACAAGGTCTCCAACGGCTCGTATACCTGCACGGTAACGGCAACCCCAACAGACGGGTCTACGGGGGCCGCAGCCGTTCAGACCACCATCAACGGGCAGATTGCCTCGTGCAACCTGAGCGCCAATCCTCCGACATACACGCTCTCCGGAACAAACGGCGCCGGCGGGATAACCATCCCGGTATCGAGCGTATCGGGCGTAAGCTCCAATTAGGATTGCAGCGGCGCGGCCTGAGCGGTCGCCAGGGAGTCTGCCGGCCGCTTCGACGAAGGATTACCGGGCAAATAATCTGATTTTTACATATTTTATAACCGAAAAAAGGAGAAGCAGATGTCGGCCAACATGATGTACACGGCAATTTCGGGCCTTGGCACCTTCAATGAGGCGCTCTCGGTTGTAAGCGACAACATCGCCAACGCCAACACCACTGCCTATAAATCGCAGACGGTCGATTTCGGAAACCTTGTCAGCGGATTTATGCCGACCGTATACGACAACAATACGACATCGCAGGGCGTAGGTTCCTCAATCCTTAGCACGGCCTCCAACCAGAACACGGGAACTGAAGTGCAGACCAGTTTATGGTCGGATTTAATGCTCCAGGGAGGAGGGTTTTTCACAGTCCAAAACACCCACAGCAACGCCGATTACTATACCCGTGACGGATCGTTCGAGGTAAACCCGACGGGATATCTAACGGATAAAAATGGCAATGAAGTTCTCGACGGCTCAGGGAGCCCTATCCAGGTCGAAGCGGACCCAACCAATCCCGTGTATTCCAGCTATAGCATCGACCAGTTCGGAAATCTCTCCGGGATCACATCGGCGGGCTCCACGGCGACAATCGGCCAACTCGGAGTCACCACTTTCTCCAACCCGAGCGGTCTGGTCTCGGTGGGAAACAACATGTTTACTACGGGAAACACAGGCTCAAACGCAGGGACAGCCGTAGTCGGAACGGCGGGCGCCGGCCAGGCGGGCACAATACTTTCGGGCGCGCTGGAAGGATCAAACGTGGACCTCACCACGCAGATGGTCAACATGATCAATTTCCAGGCGGACTACCAGGCAAACTCCAAATCGATAGTAACAGCCAATACCCTGCTCCAGACCGTGGTGAACCTGATCGCCGGGTAAATGGGGCGCCCCTTGAGGTAAAAGGTAAAAAGTAAAAGGGCAAAAGTGAGAATTCCTCACTTTTGCCCTTTTTCTTTAGTCTTATGGTCGAGAAACATTTTTTTGGCCTGACCGATGGTAAGAGGCGAGGAGGGAAACCGATAATCGCCGTCTCGCTCCAATAATTCGGCGAGGTGGGCTACGCGGGGCAGTCTCAAATTGTGAGCGCGAAGCACATCTTTTTGGGAAAACACCTCCCCCGTGGGACCGGAGAGTATGATTTCGCCTTTGTCCATGACAAAGACCGTATCGGCCATGAGCGGGACGGAATCGACGTCGTGGGTGGCGAAAACGATGGTTATGCCCAGTTCCCGGTTGACGCGGTCAAGGAGGGCGATAATTTTTGCGGCGCCGATCGGGTCAAGAGCCCCGGTCGGTTCATCGAGCACCAGGACCTCGGGCTTCATGGCCAGAACACTTGCCAGGGCCACACGTTTTTTTTCGCCCCCGCTAAGATTAAACGGGCTCTTATTTTCAAAACCCGAAAGCCCCACCACCTCCAGCGCCCAGCAGACGACCTCGTCCATGCGCCTTCCCGCCAAACCCAGGTTGAGCAGCCCGTAGGCTATCTCCTGGCGAACAGTCCCGGAAAAGAGCTGATCGTCCGGATCCTGGAAAACCATCCCGATGGTGCGGCGCACCTCTTTTAAGTAAGACTTTTCGACAACCCGGCCCTTAACGGACACCGTTCCGCGGGTGGGCTGCAAAAGGCCGTTAAACAGTTGGAAAAGAGTCGACTTTCCAGCGCCGTTGGGTCCCAGGACGGCCACCCTCTCACGGGGTTTGACCGAAAAGTCTATCCCTTTGAGCGCCTGAGCCCCATCGGGGTAGAGGAAGTCAACTTTTGAGAGCTCTATAAGACCCAATGAAGCGACCAGCCCTTCCATGCGAGCGCGAAGTTTGTAACGAGCAAGGCGGCCAGGATCACGCCGGCCATGACTCCGCAAAAGATATCTTTGGCGGGAATGGGACCGTTAAAATAGGGCTGCGCCATCGCCTCTTCGTCATAGCCCCTGGCAAGCATGGCCTTATAAACCCTCACACTTCGGTCGAAACTTTTCACCAGTAGGTTTCCGGCCACAATTCCGACGTCTCTGGCCTGGAGATGCCACGGCAGCCCTTCGCCGCCCCTGGCGCGCTGGGCTTTTCGCATGGTTGCGCCAACCTCCCCCAGAGATAAGGCGTACCGGTAGATCATCTCCGCCAAATCCAGGATAAGGGCCGGCACTCTCATAAGGCGAAGCGTCGCCAAAATCTCGATCATGGGCGTGGAAAAAGAGAGGAGCATGGCGAGAGATACCGCCGCCAGGATGCGCAACATGATGAGAAAACCCAGAGATATTCCTTCCAGATAGAGAGGCAGGCTGAAACCGCAAAAACCTATCGTGGCGACAACCGTATGGCCTGTGCTGAATGCCAGGCTTACGAGCACCAGCCACCCGACGCCAAAAGGCACGCACATGCGCAGCAGCACCTTTTTTAGCGGCAGGCGAAGAGTAAACATAAGGCCCAGGGCCGTGAACAGGGCGCCCGCTGCAAGCGGCCATCCGATCAGAACGCTTACGACAACCACGGCGGCTAAAAGGACGCAGGTCTTTATTCGTCCGTCCAGGCTGCGGAGGTAGGAAGTACCCCCGGGCAAAAAATTATTTGCGGCGATTTCCATGGTAAGAGCAATCCTTCTCCTACGAAAAGTTTTCTCACGCCAAGACGCGAAGGGAGTAATACTTTTCATGGTTTCCGGGTGTGTCCCGAGGAAACGATGCAATCGTTGGGCCGTGCCGCGATAGCCCGACCTACGGCTTTTCCGGGTTTCCCGACGTTTCGAAAAGCCTTTTCCAATTGTGGCCAACGATCATGCCGGCGAAAAAATTCGCCACCGAAAAGGCCCCCACCTGGGCGTCTCCCGGCAACTCAATGAAGGGATGGGACTTAACATGAGCCGCCATGGAAGCCATGGAGTTGACCACGTCGTCGGTGCCTCCACCCGTCATGTTATGCATGTCCATGTATTTGGCGGCTACAAAAATAGCGGCCAGTAGGAGGAACATAATCATTAACATCCAACGGGTAAAAGGATCGAACCAGGGAACGTGTTTTGGCCTGTTTTCCTCAGAGGTTTTCAAGACTCTCCTCCCGGTCTTATTCTACCGGCTACGCCGGGGAGCAAATCGGGCCTGCGTTTGTACATAACCTGGAGCACGGCGGCAGTGAAAATGGCTTCGGCTACCGCCAGCGGAAACTGGGTCGGGCCGTAGCCGGCAAAAAAGATCATCCACTGCCGGACCAGCGGGATATGGCCGTGGAGGCTTAAAGCCAACTCGAAAGCGGAAGTGAGGTAGGTCATCACATCGCCGATAAAGCCGGCAGCGCCCGCCGCCAACCACAGGGGGGAATTGCAACGCCTTAGAAGCCGCCAGCATAGATAGCCCGAAATTGCACCGACGATGCCCATCGAAAAGTCATTGGCCCCGATGGTGGTGATCCCTCCGTGGCCCAAAAAGATAGCTTGAAAGAAAAGAACGATAAGCGAGATTACAGCCGTTGCGAAAGGGCCGACGATAATTGCCGCAAGGGGGGTTCCGCAGGGGTGGGAGCAGGAACCGGTTACCGGCACCGGCAGGTGCATGGCCGAGATGACGAACACGGCCACCCCCACCATGGCAAGAAAAGGCTTGTAGGAGAGGTTTTCTCTTATCCGTTTTTTGATCTCCGCAAGCCCCGCATAAACAAAAACAGCGGTAACCCCGTACCACATGACCCAAGAACGGGCCGGCAAAATACCGTCTTCAATATGCATTCGATTCCTTTCCAGCAAAGCAGTCGGCTCCGGATTTTGGCCAAAAAAAAACCCTAGAGCTAAATCGCCCTAAGGATTGCACCCTGCTTTGCTTGGTCCTTATGGTGGCTGCCCGATATTTCCACGCACGAGCACACCTATCGACGCCAGGCAGGTATTCTGACTCACGGATCGCTCTACTCTCCGGACCTTCCCTTCCCGCTCATGCGAAAAAGTGGTCAAAACCGGATTTCGTCCCCGTTTACAGCGGCGGGACCGCTCCCGACTTTAACGGGATTCCCTATTAAACTTGTTCAGTACCTGACGCTCAAATTTCGTTGCAGCCAGTTTTGCTATAATTCGTGGTCCTTGTCAAGGGGGATAACTGGATATTCGATATACTGTTTCCTCAAAAAATGATGAAGCCCGGATGTGCCCTCTAAGAGCTGAAGAAGGGGTCCTGAAGCTTTCAATGTCGAAGGCTGGGAACACGGGGTTGTGGGTCGGATGGGCAGGGGGCGTGG
>JARLHO010000152.1 GCA_031292215.1 Syntrophobacteraceae bacterium
ACGGTACCCTTTGGGATTGGGCGCAAAATAAGGGAATCCTACCCGATGCCTTCCGGCGATCCCTTCAAATGCAGGGGGTCGGGCCGATTGCAAACCAGTTCGCCGATGAAATGGGGAGCCACCCGGATTTGCAGGCGGCGCAGACTTCGCAAGTCCCGACCTTTCTCCGGCAGAACGCGGAACGGATCAACCAGTTTTTCATGGGCCGAGTACCGAGCCTTGAGACCCTCGAACAGATGGGGCCGCAAGGAATGCAGACCATGGCCGATGATTTGGGCTTTAAGTCGGTTGATGAGCTCAAACAATGGGTCCCGGCGATGCGGGAAGTGTGGGAAGGCTCCAAGGGGGTCAGAAACGACGAAGCAAATCCAGCGCCATCGGTAGCGGCGCTTATCGATTACGCCAGGAAAGCGGGTCCGCAGGCGGCTCAACTAATTGCCGAAGACCACGGGTTTTCAAGTTTCGATGAAATGGTTGGAGCGCACCAATCCGCAGGAATAGGAGAGATTGCGCAGAATGCCGCGGAGCCGGAGAGTTCCGAAGATAGGACAGGGACTGCGCCCACACGTGTGGATACTGACTCATCGCCGTCAATGGAAGAATTGACGGCAAGATTTAAACCGGTCACTCCTGATGAATTCATAACGCAAAGGGATAAAAGCACCAAGCAGCCCTTTCTTACTCCCTATACAGCCGAGGAAATGCAAGGGTGGCAGCATTTTTTGACAGACGATGGGGCCGGCTTCGCCATCACACCCGACCGGGACATTGTCGGGGTTTTTAATAACTCAGGCAAAAGTGGAGCGGGCGCGGATGCGGTGACCCTCGCAATAGCGAAGGGCGGAAAGACGCTTGACTGTGTTGAAGGTTATCTTGATACTTATTATAATAGCTTTGGATTTGTAGAAACATCCAGGGTTCCTTGGGATGACAACTTAGCCCCGAAAGGATGGGATTATGAAACATACGGCAAACGACCAATCGTCTTTTTCGAATTCCCCGACGACTTCTCAAGAAGCCCGGCTGACACTCGAAGACGCTTTGAAATTGCTCGATCTGACGGAGGTCCCTGGAGGACCGGATTACTCTGGGATATTTCTAGGTGGAACTCAGAGATTGCTCGACTCAAAGGGGAAGGATTGGGTGATCAAACACCGCAAGGGCCTCGTGGAGGAAATGAAGATGGTGGCAAGCCTCTAGCGCAGCCCGCTGAGCAAATAAATGCTACTTCCAAAGATAATGAAGCCGACGAGTTGCAACCCCCTCCAATAGTCCTCATGCACAGTATAGGCCCGGATACCAGCGAGGTTACCCAGGCAGTTGCAGATAAGCTGGCTACCTTTGCCAGGCCCGGCGCTCTCCGCTCTATCTGGCGCAGGATGGAGGATATCCTTACCCTCGATCCGGTCCCACGCATGGCAAGGATTTCGAACTTTCTCGCGGACAAGGCTGTTGAGCATGCATCCGCTCGGATCGCCGCGCCCAAGATGGTCGATAATCTGCTCAGTTCGGTTTTCCCGGATCAATACCGGGACCCCGAGGCAATGAGCAAGACGGTTGATATTCTGAACAAGGACAACGTGCTTGCCGGCTATGACGAGTTTAATAGAAGGGCCAACGAAGCGTGGAGCGAGGCGCAAAGCATAATTTCCTCAAGCCACGATGCGGCGCGACAGGAAATATACGATCATTACGTGAAAGCCAAAGAGGCTGAAACCAAGGGTCGCTATGATCTTGTGGCGCACTGGCTCGATAAGGCCGAAGCGCTGGAAGCGGCTTATGACAAAGCTACAGGGGACACGGAGGCTACGGGGACCGGTAGAGGCAAGGAGCGTGCCGCGCTTCGGGAATACTTCGAATGGAAAAACAAGGCTGCAGCCATAGGTGAGACGCTAAACAAGTCCGCGCCGGAATACGCCGAGTACGACAGGGCCAGAGGCGCTCACGAGGAAGCCAGGGCGAAGCAACTGGAGGACGCTAGAAAGGATGCCGAGCAGGCGGTCGAGGATGCGAGAAGAGATAATAACTCGGACGCGTATCTTGCCGCACAAAAAAAACTCGAAAGGATTGAGGGTGGCAAACTCAAAAGCAACAACGAGGTGGCCGCGCTTATTTCGGGATACCGCGCCGAACTGGAGGAAGCCAGGAGAACCGGAGATACAAAGGCTGGAACTCTCGCGGAACGGAGGCTTGCGGAGCTGGCTAAAAACGAACTGGCGCCAGATCGGAACATCTCCAGCCTGGAAACGGCCATGGAGGAGGCGAGGAATAAGACGCCCAAGTCTCACGACCTGGAGCAATACGAAAGGGACATCCAGGCCGCCAAAAAAGACCCGGTCATTTCAGCCAACATCGAGCGGTGGAAAAAGTATGTAAATCCATACCTCGATCAGCTTTACAATGAAATGAAGGGCCTGGACCCGGCAGCCGAGCAGGAAGGGCGTGGAAAGTATTTTGGAGCCAGGATAAACCTTACCACCCTAGACAGGGCCGCAGAGCTTTCAAAGTCCCTTGGCGACCCGACTAAACCCATGCCGGAGCCCGCGATTGGATCGAGCTATCGAAATCCGAATGTGAAGCGCGATCCATTCGACCGGGCGGCCAAGTTCACCGGGCAGTATTCGACTGACGCCAGGCTTGCGCTTCTCAATGCGGTGGGGGGAAGGTGGAATGAGGTCACCAAACTGCGACTCTACAATGGCCTTGTTCAGTCGGGGGCGGCGCTCCCTTTTGGTTCTGAGAGGCCGGAGACCATCCAGGGGCAAAAGGCGACCGAACTTAGGGTGAAGGTTCCCCACACCGATGTTGACGAGAACGGGAGGCCGGTCGGGAAAACCGTCTACCGCGAGGAGCCCTTGCACGTCCGGGCCGATCTGGCGCGGGAGGTTCGGAATGTGCTCAATACAGACATGCCGTCTCCGGCAAATCGGCTGGCCCAGGTATTGACCCATCTGCAGCTTGCGCAGTTTCTTGACATGTTCGCCCACGGTCAAAACCTTCTATCCGTTTTGACCAGGGCGCAGGGGGCGGGTTCGGTATGGGCCGACGTGGTCCGAAAGATTCCGGTCCTTGGCCGCCTGGATGGAATCAAGAGGATTTGGGATGTCTCGCGCGAGGTTCAAAGCGACTCGCCGGCTATCCGGGACGAAATAGCCCAAATGGCCCGGCAAGGATTGATTCGGCCCGAGTACCCGCCTGACTGGCTCCAGAAAATGACCCATGGCCAGCAATTCATTCACGCGATTGACATGGGGTCCAGAATCGTTATGAACCGCTTCTTTGACAACCTGGTCGAACGCGGGTTGGCTCAGGATACCGAGGCGAACAGGCGCGGCTATGTCAACCAGGTCGGCATGTACAACCGCAGGCTTATGGGGCCGCTGATGCGATTGTCTAGAGACTTGGGGCTAAGTCCTTTTGTGGTAGCTGGTAGAAACTTCAATCTCCAGGGAATCAGGGCCTTGACCGGGAACCCCGTTGTTACGGCGACCAACGCCGGCGCGGCAATGCAGATGCGGCTCATGAACCTCATGGGTACTGCGCTTACAGCAAGCATCGTTCCCATGATTCTAAACTCGATTAGGACCGGTCACCCCATGGGAAGGCCTGGAACGCCTATTGGCGCGTGGGATTTGGGGCTACCGAACAACGAGAAAGGGCAGCATTCGGTAATTGACCTGCTCGGTTGGATCGGAGCGCGGCGCGGCATGAGAGCCACGGGACTTGACGCCCTGGTCGAAGGGCTGAGGGCCGGCCACTCTGCCGATCAGATTGAACATGAAGCCATTTCCCAGCTTGAAGACACCTGGTCACACCCATGGATGGGACCGGCGCCAAGTTTTCTTTACAAAGCCTTGACAGGGAAACAGCTTGACCTACGTGGTAGAATGGAAGCTACGCAGTACCCCGGAGAGTACAAAAAACAGGCATTTGAAAACAGCCGGGCGGCTCTTAAATCTCAGAATGCCCTATTGTATTCCGTTCTTCGCCCGCTCTTCCAGGAATACGGACTCGACACCGACGATAAGACGCCCTACTATCAGGGTATCCATCAAACCTTCCTGAAATCCCCTTTGGCCTTTGCCGCAGTGAGGGAAATGTACCCGCCACGGTCGGCGGCAACCGTGATGGCTCTTGCCAAGTCCGGCCACGCATTCGACGGCTACCGAGAAGGCGACCAGGCGAAAGCCGAACTGAAGCAGCAAATCAGGGTGCTTGAGCGCGATGGGAAGCCTATTCCGGCAGAGTTGCAAGAGCAGGAACAAGCGCTTAGCCGGGGAGCACAAAAAGGGCTGGAGCGGTCTGGACATCAGACAGAACTTGAAACGGCCTTCGGGTATCTTCACCGAGGGGAGGATATTCTTTCCGTGCTCCGTTTGGCCACGCCCGACGAACTTCAGAAGCTGCAACCGGAAGCGCTGAATAAGTTTGACCGGCTCTATAACGGCGCAGCCCCTGCTGACAGAGGGAAGATCGAGCAGGAACATGGTGAAGCGATGAAGCTTTTCGGTAGTCTTTAGGGTGTTCGGCCTCGGAGCGCACGCAAACCTAATCGAAACTAACAAAATATTTCCAAACATCTTCAAACTAAAATGGGGCCGGAAGTCTGCCGAGATTTTCGGCCCTATCCATTTCGACCCTTTGACCTCCCTAAATTCCCGAATAGGAGTTCTAGCACGTCCGAACCTGGAAACGACGATTCCGGGGTACAAAACGTCCACTCACGGGGGTACTTTCGGGAAAGAAAAGGCTGATACGTGTTTACGGTATAGACCCGAGGAGTATCGAAAATTGATCCAGGCCCAGATTGCCCGGTGGGGCCCCCCTAAACGTACCGCGTTCTATTGTCTTCGATAAACTGATCCAGGTCCTCTACAGCAAAATAGATTTTCCTGGCGCCCGGAGTTCGGACAAAGGTAATTTGGCCTTTCCACACTTTTTCGCGCAAAGACCATTCTGTGAGGCCCAGGTATTTTGCAGCTTCTTTGAGGGTGAGCAGTTTCGGAGAGGTCGGGCGGCCGGGCTGCATATGGCGTGCTCTTTCCTGCGCTATCGTGTTGCGTAATGGCCTGAAACACCATTAATCATATCATCGATAGACCCCCAGTGAAAGCGTGCTCTTTGGTCAAGATTTGGTCAAGAAATGTCGACAAATATCCCCCTCAATTCATTATGTTTGCTTTTGTTAGGTGCTTTTGCAAAACCGTGGCGGTCAAGGCTTCTCGAATTACCGGCTGATACCTGGACCTACCGAAATACTGATTTTTTTGGGTTGTGGCCCCAGAGGTCGTCGGTTCGAGCCCGATCACTCACCCTTCCCGCAAAAAAAGACGGCGACATGCCTTGACTGACATGTCGCCGTCCTGCGTTTCCCCCCTGTCTGTCAGGAAGCCGTGTTCCGATCAAACATGTTTTGCGCGCAGTCCCCCTTGAAGTACTGGCAGACCTTTTCCCGCGTTTGGCTGCTCGTAAGATCCCTTTTGTTAGAGAACCCCGGAGCTCTGTCGAGCCGGGTCTGGGCAAGAGACAGGTCGATTGGTCCCGACATATTTGCCTGGGCCTCATTTGTCCAATGCGATGTGAAAGTCTTCCAGGGAACAGGAATGTATTTTCCTGAAGTCTTGAGCATGCCCGACCGCGAAAGGATCACGAATTGCGCCTGACCGTCCGGTCCCACCACGACGTCGGAAACCTCCCCGATGGTTTGTCCCTGTTGGTCCCTCACGTTTTTGTTCAACAGAGAACTTAGATCGATCGAATGGGAGAGGGCGCCTTTGGACATCTCGTTTGAGTAGGAATTGTGATTGTTCATCATCGACGAGCCGTGCTCGTTCATTTCGGCGCCAAAGGCAGGCGCGCTCGCAACTAGACCGGCTATCATCAGAAATGACATAAGTATGTTAAACTTTCGCATCTTTTTACCTCCGGATTGTTGGTCTTTACGGTTTCCCCATTTTGGCACTGAACGGATTAAACTTCCCTTGTCCGGGAGATTTGACCGCCCCACATTTGATAATTCTATCACTTAGTTAGCCACCGCAAAGAGTAAGTAAAAGGGGGTAGAGAACCCTATTTTGGCCGGAGCGGTTAAGTAGGGTAACTCCCTCCTTGATTTGCATCTGCGATGCGCATACATTGATCAGCCGTAGGATGGGTGGAGCAAAGCGCAACCGATCAGATTAATCTTGTAGGAAACTTATAGGAACTATTCGCAATTGCAGGATTTTTTGCTACCCTCAAATCTTTTCGGCCGGACACACTATGCAAATCGAGTCGATTACACACGTAGGGTTACACCGGAAAAACAACGAGGATCGCTTCTTCGTAAATGTCCTGGATAACGAACGGACCCTGTTGATCATTGCGGATGGAATGGGTGGCCATGCGGCCGGAGAAATCGCGGCGGAACTTGCTGTGTCGAGTTTTAAAAACTATCGCCCCCGGCGCGCAGCCGATATATGCGCCGAACTGCTGGACCGCATGACAAGCGCCCGGGAAGCGGTCGTGGAACGCTCCCTCGCCGTCCCTGCCTATCAAGGGATGGGGACCACGCTATCTGCGCTGATGCTCGTTGGCCGGTCTGCTTTCTGGGCTCATGTGGGCGATACGCGCATATATCGCTATCATGAGGGCGAGCTGATCACCATAACCGATGACCATACGGTTGCCGGAAAGCTCCTAAGAGATGGCAAAATCAACAGGGAACAGGCCAGAGTCCACCCTTACTCAAATGTGCTGACACGGTGTATAGGATGCCAAAACCACGACCCCGATTCGGGCCTCTTTCAGGTAGCCGTCGGCGACTGCGTTCTCCTTAGCTCCGATGGACTACACGACCTGATACCGGAAAGCCGGATCGCTGCCATTCTCTCCGAAGGTGTCCCCCCGGGCGAAAAACTGGCCGCACTGCTAAACGCCTGCCTGGAGGCAGGAGGTAGGGACAATATCACCGCAGTTATTGCAGCCATTTGAAACTAAGTTCCCTCCGACCACATCCGGAGCCTATTTCCTGCGCTCGGCGATCATCTCGGCAATATGTTTAACCTCGACTTTGCCGCCTCTTTGCTCCATTCCGCCCTTCAACTGCAAAACGCACCCCGGACAGTCGGTAACAAGCGCTGTTGCGCCGCAATCGGCCACATTGTCTAGTTTTCTTTTGAGCAGTTCGGCCGATATCTCGGGAAAATCGAGGGAAAAGGAGCCCCCGAACCCGCAGCACACCTCCTCCTCTTTGGTCCTCACATACTCCACCCCGGCAAGGGAAAGAAGCTCCCGAGGCTCTTTGGTTACTCCCTGCCCGCGGCAAAGGTGGCACGGGGCGTGATAGGCCGTTTTGCCTCCTCCTGCCGACCGGAACTCTCCCGGATCGACTCGTAGCACCTTGGTCATAAATGAGCTGAAATCGATCACCTTGTCCTGTAACTGGGCCGCCTTGACGCCCAGGAGAGGTTCATCTGCCAGAAGGTCCGCGTAGTCCTTAAGATGGGAACCGCAGGAGGCGCAAAGCGTTATCACGTAATCGAACTGAGCTGGATCGACGGCTTTTAAGTTTTGTATGGCGACAAGCCTTGCGGTTTCCTTTTCTCCCGCCATGAGCGCCGGCAGGCCGCAGCAACTCTGTTCCATGGGATATTCGAACCGGACATCGTACCCCCTGCACGCGTCCAAAAGAGCCTGCCCCTGCTCGGGGTAGACAAAATCGGTGAGACACCCTCCAAAAAGAGCAACTCTTAAGCGGGGATTTTCAATCCTTGGGTTTATCTTTTCCCACTGGTCCCTTAGCGGGACTTTTGCCAGCGCCGGCAGCCTGCGAAACCGGTGCTCCTCGGTAAAAAATAACGGCAGATGGCGTAAAAACCGCCCTTCGACAACCGGCGCCTGCGCAAGCGAACCGCTTCGAAGCAAAAAGTGAAAGAGCCTCCGGTTCTCAAGAGTCCTTTTGAGCAGTACGTTTTTTAGCGGCTTTGGCCCCTCCACCTCGAGAATGGCGCGGTGGACTTCCTTTATCAGCCTCGGCAGGTCGATGCCGGCAGGGCACACCGACTTGCACGCCCGGCAGTTGAGGCAGTTTTTAACGATTGCCCGCGCGTTCTCGCGTCCGTGGTAGAAGTAGGTCAAAATGAGTCCTATGGCGCCAATATAGACGTGGCCATAGTTGTGGCCGCCGACAAGCTTGTAGATCGGGCAGACGTTTGCGCACCCCCCGCATCGGATGCACCGTAGCGCCTGCGAAAAGATCGGGTCTTTGGCCAGCGCGAGCCTTCCGTTGTCCAAGAAAACGATGTGCATGATTTTCCGGGACCCGGGCGCGGATTTACATTCGACAGAGCCGGTGATCCAGGTGACGTAGTTCGAGATGAGCTGGCCGGTGGCATTGCGGGGAAGGGCCGAAAGGATCCTCATGGCCGATGTGACGTCGGGAACGAGTTTATCCACACCCACCAAAGCGACGTGAACACGCGGAAGAGTCGTCACAAGCCGCCCGTTGCCCTCGTTTGTAACCAACCCGATGGCGCCGTTTTGCGCGATGGCGAAATTTGCCCCGCTTATCCCCATGTCGGCTTCCAAAAATTTGCGCCGAAGCTCGTTTCTCGCCACCTCCACCATTGCGCCGATGTCGTCCGGGTCCATCTCCTGTCCGGTCACCTTCGTAAAAAGCTCGGCTACGTCTCGGCGGGACAAATGAATTGCGGGCATCACCATATGAGACGGCCCTTCTCCCCGGAGCTGGATAATCCACTCCCCGAGGTCGGTCTCGCTCACAACGTATCCCGCCCGCTCCAGGTGAGCGTTTAAAAAGGTCTCCTCGGCGGTCATCGATTTACTCTTTACGATCCGCTTAACGCCGTTTTCTTCGGCAATCGATGCGATGATCGAATTGGCCTCGAAGGCCGTCCGGGCAAAATGTACCACGGCCCCGGCTTCTTTGGCCCGCGCGGTGAATTCTTCGAGCATCTCCTCGATTTTGGGGATCGAGTCGTCTTTTCCCCTGGCTATTTCAGCCGCCAGGCAATCGAAGTCGATTCCCGAAAATGCGTTGGCGCGCGATTGGGGGTAAGCGCTTGCAAAGGCATCGAGTGTGGCGCCCAGGAATTTGTTTGCAAGAGCGCGCTTGAGATCCAATTTATATGTCTTTACGTCTCCGGGTGTCTTTATCACTGCCCGTCCTCCCCGATGATCAGGACATGCAATTCCCGCGGACCATGCACCCCAATGGTTAGCACTCTTTCGATATCCGCCGTGCGGCTTGCCCCGCTGATAAAGGCCAGGTAGCCGTGGGAAGCTTTCATCATCTTGGAGAGCTCTTTTTCGATTGTCCCGGCATCCGGGGCGATCCGCGATTTCTTGATAAACGCCACGTGGGTCTCGCACAGCATGGACGCCAGGCGAATGTCCTCGGATTTAGAATCCATTACCAGCGTGCCGGTTTGGGCGATACCCCAGTCGGCGCCGGTAAGTCCGGTGCTTATCCTGCCGGCTGTTTCCCGCAGCTCCCCGCAGATAAGCTCGATCCCTTTGGCCCGGCACACCTCCAAAAGACGATCCCGTTCCTTTCCCTGTATGCCCGGCGCAGCAAGGGTATCACCGCCTTGTTTTACAGTGATATCGGCCGCATATTCGAAGACTGCGGCCAGATCCTTTGCTTCTGCCACTACGGTCTGAACGGATCTCGCCCTTTCGGCGAATTGCGCTGTGCTGTCCTCTTTGGCCATTGGTAACCCCTGATTATTTGTTTTTCTTTTGCCGACGCCAAGAGCGCCGCGCCTATTATAATCGATTGTCGCAGAAAAGTCGGTTATTATCATACCTTGCAAGAACCAATCGATGCCCCTTACTTCCGATTGCCGGGGACTAAGATGAGTAAAAACATTATCTTGAAAGAATTCGAAAGAATTTTGGGAAAAGACAACGTCTTTACCGAAGAAGCCGACCGCCACGGCTACTCCTATGACGCGGCGGTCCTCGATCCCTGCCTTCCAGCTTATGTCCTTAGGCCTGGGTCCACTGACGCGCTCGGAGCCGCGGTGCGGATCTGCAACGAAAACCGGCTGCCGCTTACCGTACGGGGCGCCGGGACCAATTTGAGCGGAGGAACGATCCCCCAAACCGGCGGCGTCGTGATCCTTACCAACGCCTTGAATGAAATCCTGGAAATTAACGAACGGGACCTCTATGCGGTCGTGCAACCCGGGGTCGTGACGGCCAAATTCGCTGCGGCCGTCGAATCCCTCGGCCTCTTCTATCCCCCGGACCCCGGCAGCCAGGCCGTTTCCACCCTGGGGGGAAATGTTGCGGAAAACGCCGGGGGACTTCGCGGGCTGCGCTACGGGGTAACACGCGACTATGTCATGGGCCTCGAATTTTTCGATCCCAACGGGGAGACGGTAAAAACCGGGGCGCGAACGGTTAAATGTGTAACCGGTTACAACCTGGGCGGCCTGCTCGTGGGATCGGAAGGGACCCTGGGGGTCTTTAGCCGCATTACGCTAAAACTCATACCCATGCCCGCAGCCAAAAAAGCAATGATGGCGGTATTTTCCGATGTGTCCGGGGCCTCCGAGACCGTCTCGGCGATCATTGCCGACAGGATCGTTCCGGTTACCCTCGAATTCATGGACAATTTCACGATCCGGGCGGTCGAGGATTTTAGCCGCGTAGGACTGCCTGTAGAAGCCGCGGCCCTTCTGCTGATCGAAGTGGACGGCCATCCCGCGCAGGTCGAAGAAGAAGCCGCAAGGGTCGAGGCGATCTGCAGGAAAATGGGCGTCATGACCATTCGTGTCGCAAAGGATGCCGCCGAGCGCGACAAGGTGTGGGAGGCGCGCCGCGCCGCCCTTTCGGCTCTTTCGCGCATCCGGCCCACCACCGTTTTGGAAGACGCGACAGTGCCCCGCAGCAAGGTGCCCGCTATGATTCGCGCGATTACGGAGATCGGCCGCCAATACGACCTGCAGATCGGGACCTTCGGTCATGCCGGGGATGGAAATCTGCACCCGACCATCCTTAGCGACCGCCGCGACAAGGAAGCGTGGGGGAGAGTGGAGATGGCAATTGACGCCATTTTCGAAAAAGCCCTCGAACTGGGAGGAACACTTTCCGGTGAGCATGGGATAGGAAAGGCCAAATCCAAATACCTGGAAAAGGAAATCGGTCGTCCCGCAATTGTGTACTCGCGCCGCATAAAGGCCGCACTCGATCCCAATAATATCTTCAACCCCGGAAAGATCATTGGAGGGTGAGCGTGTACGACATGAAAAGGCTGGCCGATCTGGTCAAAAGCCTCGAAGTTCAGCTTGTGGTTTGCATGCGATGCGGGATGTGCCAGGCGGTTTGTCCGCTTTTTGCCGAAACGGGGCGGGAAGCCGATGTGGCGCGCGGGAAACTGGCGCTCTTAGACGGCCTTATCCACGAGATGTTCAAAGACCCCGAAGGTGTAGCCGAACGGCTCTCACGCTGCCTTCTGTGCGGCTCGTGCGCCGCCAACTGCCCGAGCGGCGTGAAAGTGCTCGATATTTTCTTTAAAGCCAGGGTCATTCTTACCGGCTATATGGGGCTAAATCCCGTAAAAAGAGCGATCTTTCGCGGCATGCTGGCCCATCCGAAATTTTTCGACAGCCTCCTTGGCTCGGCATCCGTTCTCCAGAAGATTTTTCTTGTGCCCCGTGACGATTTCTCCGGCCTTTCCTGCGCAAGGTTTGCCATCCCGGGTTTAGATCGGAGCGTAAAGGCCCTTGCGCCCGTTTCTTTTAGAACGAGCGTTGGCCGTGTCCAAACCGATGGCGCCTCAGGACTTAAAGTGGCCTTTTTCGTGGGCTGCATGATCGATAAAATATATCCCGAAATCGGCCATGCTGTCTTTAGCGCGCTGGCTCGCAACGGGGCCTCCCTGTTCATGCCCGATGAGCAGGGGTGTTGCGGCATACCCGCGCTTGCCTCTGGAGACATCGACACTTTTCGAAAACTCGTGCTATTTAATCTCGAAAGGTTTGATCCAAACGGATTTGATTTTCTCGTGACCGCCTGCGCCACATGCACCTCCACAATCAGAAAGCTTTGGCCCCAATTTGCCGAGCCGTTTAGCGGGGCGCAAAAAACGCGGATAAACGAACTTGCTGAAAAGACACTAGATATTAGCCAGTTTCTGATCGATAAGGCAAATATCGCCGAGCCGGTCTCTTTCCCCGGAGATAGAACCCTTATAACTTACCACGATCCCTGCCATCTGAAAAAATCCCTCGGCGTATCGGCCCAGCCCCGGGCCCTCATCCGCTCAAACCCCGCGTATGCTTTAAAGGAAATGAACGAAGCCGACCGGTGCTGCGGTTGCGGAGGAAGTTTTAACGTCCAGTATCACCCGATTTCCGCTTCTATTGGTAAGCGCAAGTGTGAGGCGATAATCGACTCGGGGTGCCAAACGGTTGCAACCAGTTGCCCGGCTTGCATGTTCCAGATAAGCGATATGCTCGCCGGAGCCGGCAGCAACATCCAGGTAAAACACGCCGTGGAAATCTATGCGGAAGCGATTGCTAAAAAGTAAGGCTTAGCGCTAAGCCTGGAGCAGGTTTTTACACTGGAAAACATCAGTGAAAAGCAGGACAATTTGTTGTAAAGTAACTGTCTAAGGGGCTTATGCCGCAAGCGGCACATTGCCGGAAGAAATTATGGAAACATTTTTCAAAAAGGGGAGGTTTTCATTTTTTTTCCGGACACGCTGCCTGATTCAGGGCTATCTCGGACACTGCGACATAAGTTATACTGTAATTTATACGGCGACAAATCCGGCGCGGTTGGAGAGATTATCGAGCTGAGGTGGCATTAAAGCGCTCAATAATAAAAGATGGCTGCAATAAATGACCGATAGGGTTTCTCCAAAAATACGTAGCGCCATAATGGCGAGTGTCAATAGCAAGAATACCGGGGCGGAACTTAAAGTAAGAGATATGCTTCATCGATCGGGTTATCGGTATAGATTGCATAGACATGATCTCGCTGGATCGCCCGACATCGTTTTTTCGAGAAAACGTAAGGCTATCTTCGTCCACGGTTGTTTTTGGCATGGCCATGGCTGTCGCTGGGGTCAGTTACCTAAGAGCAGAGTCGATTATTGGGCTCCCAAGATCGAGGCAAACAAACGCAGGGACGAAAGAAACTTTGCCGACCTAAGAAGTATCGGATGGGATGCTATCGTCGTTTGGCAATGCGAATTACGCGAACCGGAGGCCATCCTATCCAAAATGGTCGGATTCTTGGAAAAGGATTCTTTCGGCGAGAAACAATTCCACAATAGACAACAAGCAAGAAACGAAAAAGAATAAAGATGCAAAGACCTGTAGGGATAGACCTTTTTGCCGGAGCGGGCGGATTAAGTCTCGGGTTCGAACAAGCCGGATTCGATGTAGTCGCTGCTGTCGAAATAGATCCGATCCACGCCGCTGTGCACAAATTCAATTTTCCAGATTGCACGATGATTCCAAAGTCGGTTATCGGTCTCAGCGGCAACGATATCAGGAAGACCACGAAGCTCGGTTCCCGTCGTGTAGATATAGTTTTCGGAGGCGCTCCCTGCCAGGGTTTTTCGCTGATCGGCCAACGGGCATTGGACGACCCGCGAAACGCTCTCGTTCGCGAGTTCGTGCGTATCGTCGCCGAACTCGATGCTTCTTATTTTGTCTTCGAGAATGTTAAAGGGCTAGCCCTCGGGCAACACCAAAAGTTTCTCAATGAGCTAATTGAGGCATTCAATGCTATCGGTTATCGTCTCCGGTTGCCGTGGCAGGTCTTGAATGCGTCGTCCTATAATGTCCCGCAACATAGGCAACGCCTGATCCTGCTTGGAGCAAAGAACGGATTGCGCCTTCCAACCTACCCTTCTCCCGTTACCGTTGCGGCGGGTTCGAAAAATGGCGTACTTCCGCTCGGCCCGTCCTGTAGGGAAGCCCTGGCCGATTTGCCTGAGGCCGAGGATTTCACCGATCTTCTTGACAGCGATTCCGTCGAGACAAATGCATGGGGCGAACCGAGTGTTTACGCTCGTAGATTGCGCTGTCTTGACGACGATGCGTGGTTTTTCGGGTACCCGCGCATTTGGAACCCGAAAAAGCTTACGTCAAGCTTGCGAACCGTGCACACGGAAATTTCACGGCGGCGTTTCATAGAGGCGGTACCCGGCAGAATCGAGCCTATCTCGCGTTTCTTTCGCCTACCAGCTACGGGCGTATCGAATACCCTTCGTGCCGGTACCGATTCCGCGCGGGGTGCCTTCACGAGTCCTCGCCCCGTCCACTATGAGAAACCCCGATGCATAACCGTTCGCGAGATGGCTCGACTCCACGGCTTTCCTGATTGGTTCCGCTTCAACAAAACCAAATGGCATGGTGCGCGGCAGATCGGAAACGCAGTGCCGCCACCTCTCGCTTTTGCTATCGCGACACAAATAATAAATGCTCTAGGGATAAGAGTGAAGAAGCCTCAAACGGTGATACGACTTGGCGACAGCGATCTTCTTCGCATGGGTATGTCGCAAGCTTCGGCGTTTTGGGGAATTGCAGTTCCAATTGGACGACGTGATCGCAAAAGCGGAGCCAGGAAGAGAAAACAAGAGGAAACCGAAGCCGAACGACTCGCTGCGCTGGAGGCCGGATCATATGTCTAAACAGAAAAAGCAAAGCCGTTATAAGGCATTAATCGAGAAAATCTTTTTGGACCATTATTCAAATGGCGTGACTCAAGTGCCTTTTCAACGGGTGGACCTCGAAACTGCTGCGTCAGAGCTCGGCATCGTTTTACCGAAAAACCTCGGAGACATCATCTATTCGATACGGTATCGAACACCGATGCCCGATGCCGTTCTCGCAACACAACCCGAAGGAATGGAATGGATCATCGAGGGGGCTGGCGCCTCTTGCTATCTATTCAAGCTGGTTGGGGTCAATCGCATTCTCCCCAATCCGAATCTCGTTACTACCAAGATTCCAGACGCTACTCCGGAAATTATCGCTGCCAATGCGCTGACGGATGAGCAGGCTTTGCTTGCGAAAATTCGTTATAATCGCTTGATAGATCTCTTTTTGGGATTAGTTACCTACTCTTTACAAAATCATTTGCGGACGAACGTTTCTGGAATAGGACAAATCGAGATTGACGAAATTTATGTAGGGATAGATCGGCACGGTTCTCAATATGTTCTTCCCATACAAGCGAAAGGAGGATGCGACCAATTGTCGGTCATTCAAACCAAACAAGATGTTAGTTGTTGTAAACATAAGTTCCCAACTCTCATATGTAGACCGATTTCCACTCAATTCATGGCAGACGATTTGATCGCTATATTTGAATTGACTATCGAGAAGGACGAAGTGCGAATAGTAGACGAACGGCACTATCGCCTCGTCCCGTCCGATCAAATTAGCCCGAGTGAGCTTACGGAGTATCGGAACCGAGTACCCACAAGCTGAGTAGTCGTTTCCAGACTCCAACCAGAACGGTCATCCTCTCGACCCGGTTATTTTTGCGCCGCAGGCAATAAAAAAGGTAGCATTGAAAGCCGTACAAGTTACGTACACGTAAATATTGAGCAGTGCTGTAGAACTTTTACCGGTCGTGCTTTAGCGAAAAAAGAGCCCCGTACTGCCCGTACCCCTCCTTTTCGAGATCCGCCGCGGGAACGAACCGAAGGGCTGCCGAATTCATGCAGTATCGCAGGCCGCCGGGAGGGGGGCCGTCGTTAAAAACATGTCCCAGGTGCGAGTCGCCGTGTTTACTCCTTACCTCGGTTCTCACGCCGAAAAGGCTCCAATCCTTTTTTTCGACAATATTTCCCGGCTCAAGGGGCCGCGTGAAACTCGGCCAGCCGGTGCCGGAATCGTATTTGTCAAGCGAACTAAAAAGCGGCTCGCCGCTTGCTATGTCCACATAGATCCCTTCGGCCTCGATATTCCAGTATTCGTTTTCAAACGGCGGCTCGGTTCCGTTTTCCCGGCTAACCTTATATTGCTCAGCGGTTAGCCTGTTTCGAAGAACTTGATCGTCGGGCTTTACGTATTGGGTGACATGGCCGGGCGCCCCGCTTGCCTCCGGTCCTGATTGTGTCTGCCTATCCTTTCCCCACAACTTTGCAAGAAACTGGTCGCGCCCGGATAAAAACCTGTAGCGGAAGTAGCGCGACGGGTTCTTCCTATCGAAATCCTGATGGTAATCTTCTGCCTCGTAAAATTTTGAAACCGGTAGAATCTCGATGGCAATGGGTTTTTCGAACCTGCCTGAATTGGTCTTCTCGCGCGCGAATGCCTCGGCGGCAGTCCGCTGCTCCTCGTCGTGATAAAAGATTATGCTCCGGTATTGTGCGCCCCGGTCTGCGAACTGTCCTCCAGGGTCTGTCGGATCAATATGCCGTAAGAAAAAATCGAGCAGTTGCTCGTAGCTTACCCGGCGCGGATCGTAGATGACCTGCACTGCCTCCGCGTGTCCCGTGCCCCCGGAACAAACCTCTTCGTAGGTCGGGTTTTCCGTGTGTCCGCCCGTATAGCCCGCCCTTACCTGCAATACTCCGTTAAGCTTTGCAAAATCGGCCTGGGTGCACCAAAAGCATCCCCCGGCAAATGTCGCCTTCGGATACCCGGCGTATCCGTCATCTTCAGGGGAACTCTTCTCGGAGCTCCCTGCGCCAACCGATGCCGCCAGAAGGAACACTGCCGGGAAAATTGAGGATACAAACATCATTATCTTCATCTAAGCTCCTCCACAATCCTCTATAATAAGACCTAACACGCCCTCTTTACAGTCTCCCCCCCCGCATCTCTTTTAGAACTTTTTCCTCACCCCTCTTTCGTACTATTGTAACAGAAAGCAAATCCGGTTAAGTTCTCTCTAGGAGACAGCTCTCTTGACGTCGTCATTATCTAAAAGGAGAAATCTCATGGCAGAGGAAAAACGCGAGCCGACGCCGCTCGATACCATTAGAGGTGTGGCGCCTAAGTTGGTACAAATCACCGAGGATGTTCTTTTCGGCGATGTATGGAAACGACCGAATCTGTCCAAAAGAGACCGCAGCCTTATTACCGTCGCAACTCTTGTCGCCCTCAATCGAACCGAGCAACTGCCGTTTCACCTGGCGCTGGCACTCGATAACGGCCTGAGCGAAGATGAACTCGCAGAGGTAATAACGCATCTTGCCTTTTACTCCGGGTGGCCTACGGCCGTCTCTGCGGCAACGATCGCGAAAAAGGTATTTGAAGAGCATAAATAGTTTTTCGAAGCGCCAGGGCCTAAACCCATGCTCTGCTCTTTTTAGGTACAAGAGGGGTCGCCGCCTCCGGCGGATGCGGTTTTAACGAGATGAAACTTCGGTGAATATATCACCCGGCAGGCGGTGCGGACTGCCGTCCGAGCTGCCGCCTGCGTAGCCAGTCGGGCAGGTCGGGGCTTGGCAACCCGTCTGCGGCGACACGCCGCTAAAGGAATGAATCCCATGACGGAAGAAAAGAAGTACTGGTTTCCCGCAAAGCGCTACGGGTGGGGCTGGGGGCTTCCGTGTTCCTGGCAGGGCTGGGTAGTGTTTGCCGCATACTTCGGACTCCTTGCCCTCGCCATATCGCAATTGCGCCCCGGTCACCCGTTCCATTTCCTTTTCCTCGTCGCGGTTTTGACCGTTTTGCTCCTCGCCGTATGCCGGCTAAAAGGCGAACCGCCCGGGTGGCGCTGGGGAAAACACTGAACCATACTTCATGACGGCTGGAAAATCGTTCCTTCGTCTTTGCCACATAAATGGGACCTTGACATGACTGCCCAAGAGATCGTGTATTTAGATAAACCAGGGCCGCAAAATACCGCCGAAGTCGTCCGGGCCGTCTCCAAAAGAGCTCGAGAGCTCGGGATCGATTATATCGTTATCGCTTCGACTTCAGGCCACACCGCCCTCAAATTTCAAGATGGGCTGCAGGGCTCGAAATGTAGCCTTGTGTGCGTCTCTTCCCATGCCGGGTTTGCCGGCGGAGACAAGGTCTCGATCGATCTGGACACAAAAAAGCAGATGGAAAACCAAGGCATACAGACTTTAATCTGCTCTCATGCCCTTAGTGGCGTTAGCCGGTCGGTAACCGGCAGGTTTGGCGGAGTCACAAACGTTGAGATCATCGCCCATGTGCTGCGGCTATTTGGATCCGATGGAATAAAGGTGGCCGTAGAGGTAGCGATCATGGCCGCAGACGCTGGGCTGATACCTACGGATCAAGAGGTCGTCGCGGTTGGCGGGACAGGAACGGGCGCGGATACGGCTGTCGTTTTGAAGGCGGCCCACATGAACAATTTCTTTGACCTCGAAATTCGTGAAATAATCGTTAAACCCAGGCAAAGAAAGCTGAAAGCAAAAGAAAAAATAGAGGACGGACGCTAAACAGGAAAAATTTCATGGCCGAAAATCGTTTTAAAGAAATGTACAAATCGGGGATAACGCCCTGGGACATAGGAAAGCCGGATTGTAACCTTGTCGAGGTTTTGGCCCGGCAACTCGTCTCGGGTTGCAAAGCCATCGATATCGGCTGTGGGACCGGAGACAATTCCCTATGGCTTGCCCAAAATGGATTCCTGGTTACCGGCGTCGATACTTCGGAAATCGCTTTGGAAAATGCGAGGCAAAAAGCCCTGGACGCAAAAGTCGCGTGCCGTTTTATCCTCGCCGATTTTTTAGACGACAAAATTGAGGGGGCCCCCTTCGGTTTTGCGTTCGACAGAGGTTGCTTGCATTCGTTTAGCTCGGAAGGCGATCGCAAAAGATTTGCCCAAAACGTCGCGGTCCATTTGGAAAAGGCAGGCCTGTGGCTGACACTCGTTGGTAATGCCGATGAGGAGCGAAAATGCCCCGGTCCGCCAAGAAGGTCTGCTGGAGATATAATAACGGCAGTGGAGCCATTATTTGAGGTTCTTTCACTGGAATCGAGCCATTTTGGCTCCAATCATCCCAATCCTCCCTGGGCCTGGAGATGCTTGCTGAGAAAACGGCTTGTTCGATAGTCCATTTCAGGTGCGATCCCTTAATTTTGCCCAAATCCCGAGGCCAGGAAATTATGCTCCTGTGGATTCACATAAATATAGCCTCGGCCACGCACCGTTATGATCCGCTCCATTTCGCCCAATCTGTGGCCGAGCTTTTTGCGAAGGTTTCCCATATGCACGCTCACGCTGCGGTCGTAGGGGGAAAGAGCGCGTCCCAAAACACCCTCGGCCAGTTGGTCCGAGGTGGTAACATCTCCGGCCGATCGAAGCAGCATCTCGAGAAATCCGAATTCAACGGGAGTGAGATGGAGCGGCTCGCCGCTGTGACAGGCCACACGGGTCGCCGTATCGAGCTCCACGTCGCCAACCCGAATTCTTTCACGCTCAATACCGCCGCAGAGGTGATCCCGGGTTCTCCGAAAAATGGCCCGGACATACGCCATAAGCTCGCGGGGATTGATTGGTTTTAGCATAAAGGCATCGGCGCCCATCTCCAGCCCGACAACGCCGTCCACTTTTTTGTCGCGAGTCGTCAGCAGGAGGACCGGGGTAGCGAATCGGGGACGAAGAAATTTAAGGACCTCAAAACCGCTCGTTTCCGAAAGTATTATGGACAGTACTATCAAATCGTATTGGCCCGCTTCGCAAACCGTTTGTTTCAATCCATGGCCGAAGTCGTGAACGGAAGTGGTCTCCAAGCCTTCCGCTCTAATATAGTCGGTTAGTAGTTCACGCGATTTTCTATCGTCGTCGATAACCAGAATGCGGCTCATTTGCATATCCATTTCTGTTGTAGCCAAGGTGCCTGCAATCCTTAAAATCCACTCCAAACCCGCCCCGATAAACCTTTTTCCCCTCGCATCAGCCCTCGGTTATCCGCGCGAGCGGCCGTAGCGCTTCGGATTTGTCCCCCCGCCCGCTCCATCTGCCCGTTGCAAGAACGGCTCACCTGCCGTAGAACACACGTTCGCCCCGCCGGAACCGAGCGCGGCGGCAAAGGATCTCCCGGGCCAGCGCGCCGAGTGCGCCGCCCAACGAAAAGACAAAGCAAGTATAGATTCGAGCCGAAGAGCAGTCAAACACAAATTTCAAATTCAAATTTTAAATTGACAACTTACCGTTCCCGCGCTAAATTTTCTCCCGACATGGAAAATAGAAAAGAATACATTGACGGGGGGACCGCCTCCGAATCACTCACCACCAGGAATCGAATCATCGAGGCCGCCGGCCACCTTTTTGCCCAAGACGGCTTCGACCGTGCAACTTCTCGGCAAATCTGCGATCTCGCCCGCGTAAACTGTGCTGCGGTAAACTACCACTTCGGGGGCAAAGAACAACTCTACCTGGAAGTGTTGCGCGAGGCTCACCGCACGCTTGTCCATTTCGGGGCGCTCAAAAATTTTGCGCAGGAAAGCGATCTGTCGGAGGAAAAAATCGAGGCCTTCTTCCTCGGCTATCTGGGGTCGCTTCTCGGTAACTCCCCTGACAGTTGGGCGGCCCGGGTGATGCTGCGCGAGATGTCCGCGCCGACCCCCGCCTTCGATGAATTCGCTCAACTCCAGCTCCGACCCACCGCAAAGCTCTTTCGCTCACTCGCCTCCTTTGTCATGGGGCTGCCGGTCGACCACGAGGCGGTCGTGCGTGGTGCGATCAGCATCGTTGCGCAGTTCGCTTTTGTTTTCCAGAACAGACATGTCGTCGAAATGGTTAACCCGGAGCTGGATCTGGCAGGGCAGGGACTCGACCGGCTAGCCCATCATATCTGGCGCTTCACTCTGGCGGGACTAAAAGCGGTGGCGAGCGATTACAAAAAAGAACCTGTAAAATAAAGGGTCCTGCTAATCGCCATCCAGCGGGGCAGGGTGCTCGTCCCGGCGCTTTTTAGCTCCGGGTGTGTCCCCCCCCTCCCGTACCTGACAATTACCAGCGGCTAAACTGCGGATCGAAAGATAGTCCGCTGTAACGGGTGTTTGGATAGTGCATTTCCATCTTCAGCGGCGATTTGGAATTTTCGGGTTTGGAATAAGTTGCTTGCAGCGGAGTGGTCTCGTGGGACGGCGATGCTGTTGACTTTGAGCCAATTTCTCTCACGCGACATAGAGCTGTGAAAAAGGGTTCGAATCCTCATCGCGATATTTTACTGCCGATTCGGGTAATCCAGTGAGACGAAGGGGGCTAGGCGTGGCGATAATAATTACCCGTCAAGCGCTGCCCGTGACCCCCTTGCACGCGTGAGAGCTTCGTTGATCACAATTTCGTAAAATCAAGATCCGGCAGCATCGCCCCTTGCTCCATCAGGTTTATATGCAGCTCGAAGCATGAGTCGAGATCGTGTCTTATGTGGCCGATTCTCGATTTTTCTATATAGCGATGCAGGTAATCGCGATATGCCGGGTGGGCGCAGTTTTCGATTATGGCCTTCGCCCGCTGCAGGGGACCAAGGCCTCGAAGGTCCGCAAGGCCCTGCTCTGTTGCGACGACCTGTACTGCGTGTTCGTTATTATCGACATGGGGCGCCATGGGGACGATTGAGGAAATTTTGCCGCCCTTTGCAATCGAAGGGCACATATATATTGATAGAAAAGCATTCCGTGTGAACTCGCCGCTTCCTCCGACTCCGTTCATGACGTCTGTGCCGTAAACGTGAGAGGAGTTGACGTTGCCGTAAATATCGACTTCAAGGGCCGTGTTCATGGCGATTACCCCAAGGCCCAGGACCGCGCCGGGGTGGTTTGAAATTTCCTGGGGCCGCAGGACTATGCGGGGTATGAAAAAATCCATATTGTCATAAATCCTGCGAAGGTTTTCGGTCGTAAGCGTTAGCGCGGCGGTGCTGGCGCCTTGCAGCTTCCCCTGCTCCATCAGGTCGACCAGGGAATCCTGGAATACTTCCGTATACATCGAAAAAGGGGGGATGTCCTCGCTCTTGCCCAGTGCGGCCATGACCCCGTTTCCGATGTTTCCAACCCCTGCCTGCAGGGGGAGAAACTCAGGCGGGATCTGCCCCGAGCAAATCTCTTCGACCAGAAACCTCACGACATGCTCGGCAATCTTATCGCTTCGCACGTCCGGGGGCGAAAGCGGGCCGGCTCTGTCGGGCTCATCGTTTTCCACGATGCCCACGATCCTCCGGGGATCGACTTGTGCGTACGGGTAGCCGACCTTGGAAAGAGGACTATGCAAGGCGAGCGCCCCCCTGTGAGGAGGGCCCGAAAGGATCGTTATGTCCGTCATTTCACGCAGGCGCAGGGAGTGATATCGGTTCAACTCGATAATCACCCTGTCCGCACACTGGAGGTATGTGGGCGATGCCCCCACCGAGGTGGTCAGGTAAACCCGGCCGTCGGTTGTGACCTCGGTGGCCTCGATGACCGCAAAATCGATTTTTCCGTGAAAACCTGCCAACACCATTTCCGAAACCTGGGAAAGGTGCATGTCGACATATTCGACTTCCTGCCGGTTGATCAGTTTCCGCAAGGTTGACGAGCTTTGGTATGGAGCGCGCCAGCTTATGGCGTCGACTTTTCCAAGAGGTTCGTCTACGGATTCGCTACACGATGCCCCGGTCATTACTTGTAATCGGTACGGACGGCCGCTTTCGTGTTCGCTTCGAGCCCGATCGGCCAAAGCCCCGGGCAGCACCTTCGCGGCCCCCGCATGCGTAAAGCCGCTAAAGGCCACGGTCGCCCCGTGGGGTATTTTCGCCGCCGCCTCCTCGGGGCTAAGCTCAGGAAAAACTCCGATCTTTGCCATCGCCTCTATCCTTTCTGTCGTAGTCAATGGTGCATGGGGAAGAGCCGGTTGAGAGCGCCTTTTCTGTTCTCTCATCACCCGGCAGCAGTGAGCGGAAATGGTTTTTTAACTGCCCAACCCACCAACTCACCCATTCACCAACATGTGTCCGTACCGGAGGAAGTTCCGGTGGAGTTCGTAACAGGTCCTGAGGTTGTGGCGAATGTGTCCCACCCGGGAGTCTTCGATGTATCTATTGAGGTAGTCCCGGTACATGGGGTGGGCGCAGTTGTTTATAATCGCCCTGGCGCGTTGCATGGGGCCAAGTCCCCGAAGATCTGCCAGCCCCTGTTCGGTCGCCACGATCTTTACCGAATGTTCGTTGCTGTCGACGTGAGGCGTCATGGGGACAATGGAAGAAATCCTTCCCCCTTTTGCTGTGGAAGGGCAGACGATGATCGGCAGATAGCTGTTTCTTATGAACTCTCCGCTCCCGCCCACCCCGTTTACGATGTCTGTTCCAAAGAAATGGGAGGAGTTTACATTGGCGTAAATGTCGATTTCTACCGCCGCGTTTATGGACAGCACTGCGAGTTTACGAATAACCCCGGGGTTATTGGAGATTTCCTGGGGGCGAAGCACCATTCGGGGAACGAAAAAATTCATGTTGCCGTAGACTCGTTTTAGCACCTCGGGAGGCAGGGCAAGGCTTGAGGCGCTGACACTCAGGACCTGCCCATGCTCGATTAACTCGATTAATGCTTCCTGGATAACCAGCGTAAACATTCTAAGCGGCGGTATGTAAGGGTTTTCCCCAAGAGAAGTCATAAGCCCGTTTAGTACTCGGCCAGTCCCGGCCTGAACCGGCAGAAACTTTTCCGGTATTCGGCCGGCACGGATCTCGTCGAAAATAAACCGTTCGATATGCTCGGCTAGCCTGTGGCTGACCGAATCGGCCGGACCGTAAGAATCGATCGGGTCCGGTTCGTCATTTTCCAGGACCCCGATGACTTTTTTCGGGTCAACGATTGCGAAGTTCGATCCCAGCCTAGTCATTGGGTCAACGATAGGGATGGGATTGCGGAGGCGCGACTTCGGGGGCAAAAGCGTGATGTCTGCCACCTCCCGCAACCTCTTGGAGTGATGGTTGTTGACCTCGATGATTACTTTTCTTGCGCATTTAAGGAAAGTGGGCGTCGCTCCGATCGATGTCGTAAGATAGACCCGCCCGTCGGGTGTGATTTCGGAAGCCTCGACTACCGCAAGGTCGACCTCTCCAAAAAAACCAGACGACACTGTCTGCCCGAGGTGCGAGAGGTGCATGTCGACGTACTCGACTTCCTGCTCGTTTATGAGCTTGCGAAGAGAGGGCGAGCTCTGGTAGGGCGCGCGCCAACTGATCGCGTGGGCCTGCGCCAGCCCTTCGTCCACATCCTCCCCGCAGGAAGCCCCGGAAATCACGCGTATTGTATACGGCTCGCCCCTTTCGTGCGCCCTCCGCGCGTGCACCGCCAGCGCCCTTGGCACCAGCTTGGCGCCCCCGGCGTTTGCAAAACCGCTAAAGGCGATAGTCGCCCCATCGGGAATGTGGCCAATCGCCTCTTCGGGCGTCAAAACGGGAAAACCGTTTTTGGACGACATCTTTTCTCCTTACCGTTGATCGCATCGAGCTGTGGCTATATGCGAACTTTTACCACGATTTTTCGCACCTGCGACTTCCCCCGGTAATCGCAACCGGGGCGATGAGCTTCATTGGGGTAGAGCACCGCGAAATATCCCGGCCTCATCACCAGGGCGGCCGAGTCAAGAGGTGCTTCCAGGCTCTCCTTGTCTTTTATTTCATCGTAGTCACCCGCAGTTTTTAGCCCCGACAGCCACACCTCGATCTTTTCCTCCCCTTCGATGACAATCTGAACATCGGCATACTTGCGGTGAATCTCAAAACTGTTTTGGGATGCCAAAGAAGTCTCATAAGAAGAAACGATCGCAAATATATCTTCGGCTTCGATCTCATATCTTCCGTTCGGCCCGCTGGGATCGAATGCAGCCGCAAAGGTGAGCGCGCGATGCAATGGACCGCCGGTGTGAAAATATTTCCCGAAATTTTCAAATGTGTCGTAAATCATGGCCTTCACCTCTAAAAAGACAATTCGCTTGAGGGTGCTGGACGTACCGGCTGCAACCCGGTGCGGGTCGGCAAAGGGGGCGCGGGGTGGCGACCACATTTCAGGTTCCAGTAAGACCATGAGCGCGGATCGAAGACCCCCGGCGGGGCCTTATCCAAAACTTCGCACAATTCGTCTTTGCCAATAATGCCCTCAAGGGCCTTTAAATCTTCAGCCGTGCCATAGGTCATAACATAGGCGAGAAAATGGACAGGATCGCCTAGCGCATCCTCCGGTTTTTCGAACCAGATAACGCGACGGGCCACCTTCAACAATGTCGGGGTCACGGGTAAAGGTTTCATGGCGCCTATCCGTTTTCGTCCGTTCGCTTGACATAGGCCGCGAGCGCGGGAAGGCTGGCCGGGTCGACCGCATCAACTGCCGCGCTTAAACGCCGCCGCACCTCGACGGGCAGTGTTGGCAAATCATCAAAAAAGCTTAGGGCTTTTAACGTAATCATGGGATTGAAGCTACGCCCGTAAACAATCCGGCCCGCTGCAAGCGCGGTCGGCAAGTCGATGCCCTGCTGTATCAGCGCGTCAATATCAAGATAGTCTTTCGCCTCGGCTCGCTTCTGCACCACAGCAACCTTGGTTCCGGTAATGTCGAGCAGCGAAGCCACATAAATCCTCCTTCCCTCTACCTGATCGCGTGGCGCGACTTGCCCGAGGCCAAGCCCTCCGAAAAACGAAACCAAGACAGGGCCGTCACGCTCAATACGGGCTTTCAGGGTGTTCTGGGCGACCTGAACCCGTTCGGCCCCTTTGAGGTAAGGGATAGATGCGATCAGCTCGTCAGGGTCGAAGGGTTGGTTGGAAAAAAAATCAAAATCGACGGAACCCCGGTGCCCCAGACGCAAGGCAAGCGCGGTTCCGCCGTAGAGCGTGAACTGTTCCGGCGTGGCGTCGAGTTCCGGCCATAACTGAAGCTGCGGAGGGGGCAGGATGGTCAGGTTTGGCTTAAAGGTCATGGCTCTTCCTTCCGGCTGGAGGTACGGAAAGCATTATACCTCAGATCGGCTCGGGACGCCCTCGTCATTTTGTCTGGTTTTTGCTCTCTGGAACACCCCTCACAGGCGAAGCCCCGGTCCTCGAAGCAGCTGAAGCAGCTCCACCTCCTCTTGACTTTTGATCATCGACTTTCGAACCCTTCATTTTGCCTTTTCTCGTTGCCGTCTCTATTGCCGTCTCTATTCGCCGCTTCCAGTCGCCGTTTTGCGTCCCCCGATTCCTACCTGCTAAAATGGCAGCCGGAAAACACCGGACCGGAAACGAGCTATCGAACAAGAAGGACTCCGCAAATGAATCTACCCATTCACCCATTCACCGGCACTTATCCACACCCTCACAGATTAACAGCGTTATCTCCACATATTTTACCGCTGTTATTTCGCTGTTACCTGCTGTTATCGCCATGCTGATAGTCGCTGTTATTTTTTCTCTGCAAGCCATAAAATATATATCAAACCGGCATGTTAGTAAAAATGATCGCAAGAATTCCCTGTATTATCAGCGGTGCGCCAACCCCTCGGCCTCCGCGCCGGGCGGAAAGCCCAAGGCGGAAGAAGGCTCACTTTTATTGCCGGGAACCCTCCTTTGCTATAGACTAAAAATTGCGAAAATAGAGGTGTTGTATTAGCCGCCGTTTTCGAGTTACATTTCATAAAATTCAAATATCGCGAGGTAAGGCCATGCAGGGAAAAGACGATTTCATGGCGACAGCCAGAGGATTTATGAAAAGCAGGATTATCCTCACCGCTGCCGAGCTCGATCTTTTTACGCTTATCGACGACTCCTATGACAGCGCCGAAAAGATAGCCCAAAAATCCGGATGGGACCAAAGAGCGCTCGAACGGCTCATGGACTGCCTCGTGACCTTCGGGTTGCTCCACAAGAATGGCAAAACCTATGCGCTGACCGACCAAAGCGCCGCGTACTCCTCCAAAAAACCGGACTCCGCTCTTCCCATGCTCCTTCACATGCGGCGGCTGTGGCAGACCTGGAGCGCTTTGACCGAAGTTATAAAGCTTGGGCCCGATTCGGAGTCCAAGCCCCCCGTGCCGATGGATATGGACGACAGGCACGCCTTTATCGGGGCCATGCATGCGATCGGAAGGAATCTCTCCGAGGAAATTGCGGCCTCAATCGATCTTGGCGGCCGCCGCAAGATGCTCGATATCGGGGGAGGCTCCGGGACCTACACCCTTGCGTTTTTAAAGCGAAATCCTGAACTTCGGGCGGTTCTATTCGACCTGGCCGACGTTATTCCAATGGCCCGCGAGCGGTTGTCATCGGAGGGGGTGTTGGAAAGAGCCGAGCTTTATGCCGGAGATTTTTACTCCGATGAGCTGCCCGAAGGGTGCGATCTTGCGCTACTCTCCGCCATAATTCACCAAAGCGGCTATGAGCAGAACGTGGAGCTGTTCGGAAAAATTTATCGTGCGCTGGACCCCGGCGGCCTGCTCCTCATTCGCGACCACATAATGAATGAGGATCGCACCTGGCCGGCGCAGGGCGCGCTTTTTGCCATTAATATGCTGGTAAATACCCGAAGCGGAGATACCTACACGTTCGAAGAAGTCGAGCAGGGGCTGCTGGAGGCGGGTTTTACGGATGTCTCGCTGCTTCGTTGCGGGGAAAGAATGGACTGCGTTGTAGGGGCGGCAAAGCCGCTGTGATTTTCTTTTTGCCTGCGCGCCCCGCCGCGCTGCTCGCTTTGGCATACGGGTAATCACGCTCGCCTGTATGCTCCATGTTTAGAGGAGTGGCCGTGATAAAAGTTCTCCTGGCTGACGATCATGACATCGTGAGGGCAGGGCTGCGCCGGGTGTTGGAGGAATGCGGGGAGATAGCGGTGGTTGCCGAAGCCTCCGACGGCAAGCAGGTCATCGGCAAAGTAAAAGATCAATGTCCCGATGTCGTGGTGGTCGATATCTCCATGCCGCTTCTAGACGGCTTCGAGGTCATATCCCAACTCCATTCGCAATACCCGCAGCTCCCTGTGCTGGTTTTGAGCATGCACGAAGAAGAACAGTATGTCGTGCGAGCCATAGGGCTGGGCGCAAAGGGCTATATCTCGAAGCGTTCGGCGCCCGAACAGCTTGTCAGCGCGATCAAAAAACTCCATTCCGGGGGCTATTACCTCAGCGAATCCGCAGCGGAATCCGTTGCCTTTAGACTCGCCAGGGGGAACCGGGAAAAATCGCTTCTGGATACGCTTTCCAATAGAGAGATCCAGGTCCTGAGGCTGCTCGCCCTGGGGCAGTCGGTCCGAGAGATTGCCGAATCGTATTCGTTGAGCGCAAAGACGGTCAATACCTATCGGTTTCGGCTTATGCACAAGCTAAATATTCGAAATATCACGGAGTTAACTCGCTTTGCCATTCGAAACAAGCTTGTCGATCTCTGAAGTTCACCGATTCATCGCAGCTCTCCTGTGCGAGTGGGGTCACGTAGCCGGAAAGTTCTAAATTGGTAAAAGACGAAAGAAAGACAAAACGGCAACTCATAGATGAGCTGCTCGAACTGAGACTGCGTGTCGGCAGATGTGAAATCTCGCAGTCGCATAGCGATCTGCGAAAAGCCAACGAGGAGCTGGAGCGAACGAGTGCTGGCCACGAAGCCGAACTGATGCGGGCCAACCAGAGGCTTACGCGCGAGATAGAGGACCGGAAACGGGCCGAGATCGAACTCAAGCGAACCAAGGAGTATCTGGAAAACGTTATTGAAAATTCCGCCGACGCAATCGGTATCGTGGATAAGCACGGAAACTTCATTTTGTGGAACAGGCGAGCGGCTCAAATATATGGCTATGAACTCGATGAATTGGCCGGGAAGGCGGCCTTCGAACTCTACGAGGACCCAACCGAGCTGGACGGCATGCTCAAAAGGCTTCGCAGAAATGAGCTCGTGCGCGAATATGAAATACTCATGAAGAAAAGGGACGGCAGCATAGTCCCCATGGATATATCCATTAGTTTGCTAAAAGATGAGATGGGAAAAACCATCGGCAGCGTTTGTGTTGCAAGGGATCTGTCCGAGCGAAAGCGAAGCGAGGCGGCGCTAAAAGACGCAAGAGATGAGCTCAGCCGGTATTCCAAAAATCTCGAACGCCAGGTGAGGGAAAGAACCCGCGAAATCACGGGGATACTCAAATACACCCCCTCGGTGGTGTATATAAAAGATAAGGACGGCCGCTATTCGCTCGTTAATTCCCGTTTTGAGGAACTCTTAGGGGTAGTTGGCGAAGATATTTGCGGCAAAACCGATCATGACCTGTTTCCTGCCGAAGTTGCCGATCGTATGCGGGCAGCCGATGTCGAGATGCTGTCCAAACGGCGTTTTTCTCAGGTCGAAGAGGCTGTTCCGCGAGGAGACGGCGTCCACACCTATCTGTCGGTTAAATTTCCGCTCTATGACGAACAGGGCCAAGCTACGAGCGTATGCGGGATTGCAACCGATATCACCGAGCTAAAGAAAGTCCAGGATAAGTTAAGGCTTTTATCGGCAAGCATCATGGACGGCCAGGAGAAGGAACGAACCGCGATCGCGCGCGAACTCCACGACGAACTCGGGCAGGTGCTTACCGCTTTGCGCATGGATGCGGCCTGGCTGCTAAAACGGCTAAAAGACATCGACCCTGCTGCCTCCGAACGCGCTCAGGCAATGTGCCGCCTGGTGGATAAGACAATTGACGATGTACGAAATATCGCCTTGCGGCTCCGCCCGGGAGTGCTCGACGATCTGGGCCTTATCGCCGCCTTGGAGTGGTTTGCCGCAGACTTTGAAAAACGCACCGAAATCGTCTGTGTCTTTAGACACACAAACGTTTGCAAGGTGGATAATATCGTCGCTACGGCCGCCTATCGAATTGTCCAGGAAGCCCTTACCAATGTGGCCCGCCATGCCTTGGCCACTCGGGTCGACGTTGCCATAAAACGCCAGGGCCGCCACCTGGTTCTTACGGTTGTAGACAACGGGGTCGGGTTTGAAGTCGGAAAGATTGACGGCGCCGAAGCGTTGGGAATCGCGGGAATGAGAGAGAGAGCAAACCTTGCCGGCGGCTCCCTCGATATTCGTTCCAGGCCGGGAAAGGGCGCCAGGATGGAGTGCAAACTGCCCGTGTAGGTAAAATGACTACAACGAATTGCATGAAATGCCTACAGCAAAATCAGTAAGTCTCCAATTATATCCTTGCACCGTATCCTCTATAGTGTCGGGACCAAATAAGAACCATAATCCGAGCCGGGACCCGGGGGGCAATGTTGTTGAGTTAAGCGACTGGAGCGACGATCGTGATCCCGGAGGGATCAAAGCCATTAGCCGGTGGTTGAGGCCGTAAGGCCGACACCCCCGGAAAAAAAAGAGGCGACCCCGTAAGGGGCGCGCGGAGACGCTCCGGGGGCGCGCAGAGACGCCCCCGTAAGGGGCGCGCGGAGACGACCCCGTAAGGGGCGCGCAGAGACGACCCCGTAAGGGGCGCGCAGAGGCGACCCCGTAAGGGGCGCGCAGAGGCGACCCCGTAAGGGGCGCGCAGAGACGACCCCGTAAGGGGTGCGCAGAGGCGACCCCGTAAGGGGCGCGCAGAGACGCCCCCGTAAGGGAGGCGGATCAGAACCATAATCCGAGCCTGGACCCGGGGGACAATGTTGTTGAGTTAAGCGACTGGAGCGACGATCGTGATCCCGGAGGGATCAAAGCCATTAGCCGGTGGTTGAGGCCGTAAGGCCGACACCCCCGGAAAAAAAAGAGACGACCCCGTAAGGGGCGCGCAGAGACGACCCCGTAAGGGGCGCGCAGAGACGCCCCCCGTAAGGGAGGCGGATCAGAACCATAATCCGAGCCGGGACCCGGGGGGCAATGTTGTTGAGTTAAGCGACTGGAGCGACGATCGTGATCCCGGAGGGATCAAAGCCATTAGCCGGTAGTTGAGGCCGTAAGGCCGACACCCCCGGAAGCGCAGCCCAACAAAACCACCACCGGCAGCCCATGCGTAAAATGATGCCGGAACCTCATTATTTAAACTCGATACTCGTTACCTTACTCGTCACCTTCAAAGGAGAGATAAATGTCCAAAAGTCCTGTTCGTGTAACGGTCACAGGGGCTGCAGGTCAGATAGGCTACGCCCTCTTGTTTCGCATCGCCAGCGGGGAGATGCTTGGCAAGGACCAGCCGGTTATCCTGCAAATGTTGGAATTGCCGATAGAAAAGATCCAGCAGGCGCTAAAGGGCGTCATGATGGAGCTAGACGACTGCGCCTTTCCTCTGCTCGCCGGGATGGTTGGGACAGGAGATCCGAAGGTGGCCTTTAAAGACGCCGATTACGCCATGCTGGTAGGCGCAAGGCCTCGCGGCCCGGGCATGGAAAGAAAAGACCTGCTGCTCGAAAACGCCAAGATCTTCATCGAACAGGGCAAGGCAATGAATGAAGTCGCCTCCCGCGACATCCGTGTGCTCGTTGTCGGAAACCCCGCGAACACCAACGGCTGGATCGCCATGAAATCGGCGCCCGATCTGCCCATGGCCAATTTCACCTGCATGCTGCGCCTCGATTATAACCGCGCTCGGTCGATGCTCGCAAACAAAGTCGGAAAGCCGGTCGAATCGGTTGAAAAGATAACGGTCTGGGGAAATCATTCCCCCACCATGTACCCCGACATCCGATTTGCCACCGTTGACGGCGCCCCTGCGGTGGATCTAGTCGACCAGGACTGGTACAGAAACGAATACATCCCGACAGTCGGAAAGCGCGGCGCGGTGATCATCCAGGCCCGAGGTCTTTCTTCTGCGGCCTCTGCTGCCAACGCCGCCATTATGCACATGCATGACTGGGCCCTTGGCACAAACGGCAAATGGGTGACCATGGGGCTAATATCCGATGGCTCCTACGGGATTCCCGAAGGAACCATGTACGGCGTTCCGGTCACCTGCACGCCCGGCAAATACGAAAGAGTCAAGGGTCTTGAAATAGATGCCTTCTCACGCGAAAAGATGGATTTCACCCTGAAGGAATTGCTCGAAGAACAGGCCGGCGTAAAAGACATGGTCGCTCACTGACAGCGTGGAAGGACATACTGGTATGGCGCAGGAAAAGCACGGCATGCTCGTCTCCCGGGTAAACGATGAACCCGTGGAGGTGACAAACCCTTTGAAGATCCAGGACTTGACCTTTCGCGACGGTCATCAGTCCCTATTTGCCACGCGCGGTAGAACCGAAGACTTTATTCCCATCGCCGAACAGATGGATAACGTCGGGTTTTACTCGATGGAGGTATGGGGCGGGGCAACCTTTGACACCATGCACCGGTTCCTTGGGGAAGACCCCTGGGAGCGAATCAGAACCCTTAAAAAATACATCAAAAAGACCCCGTTCTCCATGTTGCTGAGAGGGCAAAACCTCGTAGGGTACCGAAACTATGCCGACGATCTCTGCGAAGCCTTCGTGGAGAGAGCCTGTGAAAACGGGATGGACATATTTCGGGTCTTCGATGCCCTAAACGACTACCGAAACTTTGAAACCGCCGTAAAAGTAATCAAAAAGAACAAGAAGCACTTTCAGGGGACGATTTGCTACTCTCTAACCGAGTCCCGCATGGGCGGTCCGGTCTATAACCTGGAATATTACCTGAAAAAAGCCAAAGACCTTGAAGCGATGGGCGCCGATACGATTTGCGTAAAGGATATGGCCGGTCTTATCGCCCCCTACGATGCCTATCTTCTCGTAAAGGCCTTAAAAGAGATCACCAAAATCCCCATCCATCTCCACAGCCATTTCACCTCCGGGATGGCCGACATGTCGCTTCTTAAGGCTATCGAGGCAAATGTCGATATCGTCGATACCTGCCTGTCTCCCTGGGCCTACAGGACTTCACACCCCGCAGTCGAGCCCCTGGTCGTGACCCTTAAGGGAACCAACCGCGAGACCGGTCTGGACCTTAAGCTGCTTGCCAGGTGCAGTGAGCACATGGAAGCAATTTCGCCCAAGTATAAACATCTGCTCGATCAAAGAATGTCGATAATAGATATAAACGTCCTCCTCCATCAAACCCCCGGAGGCATGCTCTCCAACCTCGTAAATCAGTTGCGGGATATGGATGCCCTCGATAAGCTCGACGAGGTCTTTAGACAGCTTCCCATCGTGCGGCGCGAACTGGGCCAGGTGCCCCTGGTGACGCCTACAAGCCAGATCGTTGGTATTCAGACCGTAAACAACGTGCTCTTCGATACCGATCAAGAGCGCTATAAAATGTGTACCGCCCAGGTAAAGGACCTCTGCTATGGATTATACGGGAAAACTGCAATCCCTATAGACCCCGAAGTCCAGAAAAAAGCCTTAAAGGATTATCCGCGTGGAGAAACGCCGATAACCTCCCGGCCCGCCGATGTGCTTGAGCCTGAACTGGAAAAAGCCTCAAAGGAAATCGAGGGGCTGGCTAAAGACATTGACGATACCATTACTTATGCGATTTACCCCACCACCGGGAAACGGTTCCTGCAGTGGAAATACGGCGTCGAAGAGATGCCAGGCGATGTCGCGGCGAAGACCCTCGAACAGGTGAAAGCCGAAGACGAGCTGGTAAAGAAGGCCAAGGCGGGTCTTTTGGTCGAAAAGTCTAAAAAAGAGCTGCCCGCCAAAGGCCCGGCTGCCCGGACTTTTAACGTTTTCGTGGACGGGGAGTTTTACCAGGTAGACGTAGACCCTGCCAACGGGATGTCTCCACTGACGGGAATCGTACCGGGATTGGTGACGCAGGCCCCCCCGGTTCAATCTCAGGCAGTGGCGGCCGCGCCGCCAAAAGTCGAGGTCGCGCCGCAAAATAGCGCGCCCGCTCCCAAAATACCTGCAGGTGGCGCGGTCGTTTTGGCGCCCATGCCCGGCATGATCATTCGCTACGAGGTCGAGCAGGGGGCGACCGTCAAGAAGGGGGACGTGATCATGGTGCTCGAAGCCATGAAGATGGAAAACTCCATCCTGTGCGACGCGTCGGGCTGCGTCCAGGAGATCAGGCACAAGTCCGGAGACTCCGTCAAAAAAGGAGACATCCTGGCGGTGATCGGTTGATCTCCGGTTCCCTTCGCGTCTTCTGGCGGGAATACTGTTTCATGGCAGTTTTGCATGTTCCCGCCGGGATACCCGGAAACCATGAAAAGGTTTCTTCGCGTCTTCGCGCCTTCGCGTGAGAAAACTTTTCGAGAAAGTCTTTGAACTTCTCTTTGCCTCAGAAAGGGGAAAAGGGTTTCTATTATGATTGAGATTAGATTTCATGGACGTGGCGGCCAGGGGGCTGTCACCTCAGCCGAGCTAACCGCTCTGGCCGCCATCGAGGAAGGTAAATATGCTCAGG
>JARLHO010000153.1 GCA_031292215.1 Syntrophobacteraceae bacterium
GAGATCCAGCATTTTCGACTCCTGTCGGTGTGTTTTAATGGTCTATATCGCATATGTTGGAAATGTGGAATAAAAAAGTGGAGCAAGGAGCAAGGAGCAAGGAGCAGGGAGCAGGGAGCGGGGAGCGGGGAGCGGGGAGCGGGGAGCGGGGAGCGGGGAGCGGGGAGCAGGAAGCGGGGAGCAGGCAGCGGGGAGCGGGGAGCGGGGAGCGGGGAGCGGGGAGCAGGGGAGCGGGGAGCAGGGAGCGGGAAGCGGGAAGCAGGAAGCGGGAAGCGGGAAGCGGGAAGCGGGGAGCGGGGAGCGGGGAAGCGGTGGAGCGGTGGAGAGAAAAACATCCTGGCGCCAAGACGGCGACGGATGTGGAGTTTCTTGAACTCGGCGGGGTAATGAGGTAAAAGGCCCGTAAACGGACCCCTTGCTCGGGAGGCGCATTTGAGTGAGCTCGACATGGATAGGGCATGCGCTACAAAAGGATGCCAAATGGTTGGGCAGTGTTCGCTGATAGAAGAAGTCGAACTTTTGCGCGAGCGATGCCGCAAACTCGAGGAGCTTTCGTTTGTCGATGCGCTGACCGGTCTTTTCAATTTCCGGTACATGCAAAGAGCTCTTGAAATGGAGATGGAAAGGAGTCGGCGGACAAAGCTTCCGACCGGCCTGATCATGTTGGATCTCGATCATTTCAAAAACGTGAACACTGTCTACGGCCACGAAGGCGGTAACGTTGTCCTGGCCCACCTGGGCAAACTTCTAAAGGAAAGCGTTCGAGTGATCGATATTCCCTGCCGCTATGGCGGGGAGGAATTTGCGCTTATCTTGCCGAATGCTTCCACTTTTCAGGCGACTAGTATCGCAAAGCGGCTGCGGGAACTCGTGCGTGAGCGTCCCGTAGAAATTGGCGCGCAAACCTTACCTATCAGCGCAAGCTTTGGTGTTGCGGTGTTCCGGCACACGGACGAAGACACTCTTAATTCCTTTATAAGCAGAGCCGACCGGCTTTTGTACGAGGCCAAGAGTGCCGGCAGAGACCGCATATGCGCCGAGCAGCCACCCGCTGTGAGCATGGCTGAGGAAGTCTCAGTCGACGAAAAGAGCGCATTGTTTTTCAAGGGCGATGAATAGTGACTGGTGAATAGTGACTGGTGACTGGTGGATAGAAAAAACGCCAGTCACTAATCGCCAGTCACTGATATGGGTAAATGCATGGAAGAGTCATGGACGATTCTAAAAGTCATCCAGTGGACAACCGAGTATTTGAGGGGCAAGGGAGTCGAGCAGCCCAGGGCGGATGCCGAGGTGCTTTTGGCCTATGTCCTCGGGGTGGCGCGTGTAGAGCTCTATATAAACTTTGACAAGCCGCTTGCAGACGAGGAACTGGCCCGGTATCGCGGTCTCATACGTCGAAGGGGCGCTCGCGAGCCGAGCCAGTATATTACGGGCAGGCAGGAGTTCTGGTCACTGGAGTTCGAGGTTACGCCCGCAGTCCTTATTCCTCGGCCCGAAACCGAAGTGATCGTTGAAAAAGCGCTCGAGATCGCCGGAGATAAACCTTCGCTAGTGCTCGATCTTGGCACCGGATCGGGGGCGATCGCGGTTGCGCTTGTCCATGAACGGCAAGGCATAAGGGTTGTGGCCGCCGATACATCATGGCCGACCATCGAGGTTGCGCGAAGAAACGGTATGCGCAACGGGGTGGCTGAGCGAATATTTTTCACCGTCATGGATCTTTTCGATGGTCTTACTGCCGGGCCTCTATTCGATATCATAGTCACAAACCCACCGTATGTATCCGATGCGCAAATTCTTGACCTTTCGCCCGAAATTGCCAATTATGAGCCCCCGGCCGCCCTTCGAGGCGGAGGAAACCGAGGTCTTGCGGTTATTAGAAAGATTCTCGAAGAGTTTGAAGCGCACTTAAAACCGCAGGGGTCTTTGCTCATGGAGATAGGCCTTGGGCAGGCGGAGATCCTTCAAACGGCCGTTCCGGAGCGTTGGGCGGGAAGATTTGAGTTCATCGAGGATTATTCAGGCATAAGAAGGGTCCTGCACGTGAAGGGCGAAGGGGTTAAAAGTAATGGATAAACTGGTTGTCGAAGGGGGCGTGGCTCTAAACGGTGAAGTGCGGATCAGCGGGGCCAAAAACTGTGCGCTCCCTCTCATGGCGGCGACTTTGATCGCAAGCGGCAAACACGGCTTCAGCAATGTGCCGCGGCTGCGCGACATCAAGACGATGGGGTCGCTGCTAGCGCATATGGGGGCGGTTTGCGAGCATGAGACGGATTACGAGATCGATACGTCGGATATTCACACGCTAACGGCCCCCTACGAGCTGGTAAAGACAATGAGGGCATCGGTCCTGGTGCTGGGACCAATGCTTGCCCGCTACCGCAGGGCGCGCGTGTCTCTTCCGGGCGGATGCGCCATCGGGGCGCGGCCCATCAATTTGCACCTGAAAGCCCTTGAGCAGATGGGTGTGGATATTGTGCTCGAGCACGGCTACGTGGTGGGGGAGGCACGGAGGCTTCGAGGCGCGGAGATAAGGTTTGAGCAGGTAACGGTCACCGGGACGGAAAACATCATGATGGCGGCCTGTCTGGCCGATGGGGTCACTGTTTTAAAAAACGCGGCTCGGGAGCCCGAAGTCGTGGCTCTTGCAGACTACCTGCGGCTTATGGGAGCGCAAATCGAGGGCGAGGGGGCCGATGAGATAACTATCACCGGAGTCGGGGAGCTGAGACCTTCGAGATGCGAGGTAATCCCGGATCGGATCGAAGCCGGCACCTACCTGGTGGCTGCAGCGATAACCGGGGGCTCGCTAAGGCTTACGGGGTTAAGACACGAGCATGTCCGGACCGTTTTGGAAAAACTTGTCGATGCCGGGGTTTCGATAGAAATCGGAGAGGGCTTCGTGGATGTGCGCGGAAACGGCAGGGTCTGCAGCGTGAATGTGGAGACACAGCCTTACCCGGGTTTTCCAACGGACATGCAGGCGCAGTTCATGGCGCTTATGGCCGTTGGAGACGGCGTTAGCCTGATTAAGGAACGCATATTCGAAAACCGCTTCATGCATGTTCTGGAACTGGAGCGGATGGGGGCCGATATCGAGCTCGACGGCAGAACGGCCATGGTGCGCGGAGTAAAAAAGCTCTCCGGCGCCCCGGTCATGGCAACGGATCTGCGGGCTTCGGCCTCACTGGTTCTCGGGGCCCTTGCCGCCGAAGGCACAACGGAGATTAACCGTATTTATCATCTAGACCGTGGCTATGAAGCCATAGAGAAAAAGCTGTCCGCAGTAGGGGCAAGGATCCGGCGCGTGAGCGGGAGAGGGGAATAAACTTGTATGGGAGCGCGAAAATTTGACTGGAAGCCCGCAGACCTTGGCGGGATCAAAACGGTGAGCCTGTATGAGCGGCAAAGCAAGGTGTCCCTGGCAGATTTTGCCAAACCGGCGCGGGCCGGTGGCTCATTTCTGAGTTTTATCGATTCTCTTCCCTCCATCCTTGCGGCCGAAGACATCCGCAAGGCGGCCCGGGCGGTAGCCGCAGCGGCCGCAAGCGAAAAGACGGTAATCCTTGGAATGGGCGCTCATCCCGTGAAGGTGGGCTTAAACCCTATAATTATCGATGCGATCGAGCGGGGTGTCTTTTCGGGAATAGCGATGAACGGCGCCGGGATGATCCATGACGTGGAAATCGCACTGGCGGGGAAGACTTCCGAAGACGTGGCGGCACACCTTGGGTGCGGCCAGTTCGGGATGGCTCGCGAGACTGCCGAATTTATCCTGGGGGCAGTGTCGAAGGGGTATTGCGAACGCGAACGGGGGCTTGGGGCAACGGTCGGAGAGGCCCTTATCCGGGGAAAAGCGCCTTTTGCCGAGGCGAGCATCCTTGCCGCCGCCGCGCGGTGTAGCCTGCCGGTTACCGTCCACGTTGCTTTCGGAACAGACATTATACACATGCATCCGGAAATGGACGGCGCGGCGATGGGGGCGCTTACGCACTTTGATTTCCGCCTGTTTTGCGCGCTCGTTGCAACGCTTCAGCGCGGGGTCTTCATAAATCTTGGTTCCGCGGTGGTCATCCCGGAGGTGTTTCTAAAAGCCGTAAGTGTAGCCAGAAACCTGGGATTCCCGCTAGACGGCCTGACAGCGGTAAACATGGACTTTTTGCGGCAATACAGATCGCTTGTAAATGTAGTGCAGCGGCCTACCATGGAGGGCGGCTTGGGTATCAACCTGACCGGTCACCATGAAATAATGTTTCCGCTGCTAATGGCTGCGGTTTGGGAAGAAATGGAATCGGTGAATCGGTGAATCGGTGAGTGGAAAAAGGCTTTTCTCTCGCGACCTAATTGAGTTGGACCTTGTCTGCCGACATGTTATTTTTACTTGGTGCTTAACTTAATTCCACACGGCTTCGGTGGAGGTTTGCAATGCCGATATACGAATATGAGTGCTGTGAGTGCTGCGAGCAATTTGAAAAGCTCGTCTTTAGAAGTGACGAGGCTGTGGGTTGCCCGAAATGCGAATCGGTAAACATCCGGAAGAGGATGTCCGTTTGCGGCTTTAAGAGCGGTGGGGACAAGGGGGCGGCAAGCAGCCGGGTGGCCTCGTCTTCGGCATCGTCTGGCTGCGCCGGATGCTCGGGTGGAAGCTGTGCGAGCTGCCACTAATGACCGGGGAAGAGGGGAAATTATTGACCAGGGAAATTGTCCGGATAGCGACCCGGGGCAGTATGCTCGCCCTGAGACAGAGCGGGATGATGAAAGCGGCCCTGGAAAAGCTCTGGCCTCACATTGGGTTCGAACTTCTAACAATAAAGACCACCGGTGACAAGATAGTCGGCGTGCCGCTTGCCAAGGTGGGCGGCAAGGGCCTTTTTGTAAAGGAGATCGAAGACGCTCTACTGGATGGGTCCGCCGATCTTGCGGTCCACAGCATGAAGGACGTTCCGGCGGTTTTGCCCGATGGCCTCAGGATAGCCGCCCTGCCCGAGCGGGAAGACCCGCGCGATGCTCTTATCCTCCGGGAGGGTGGATCGATAGGTGAGCTGCGGGAGCGGGCGGTCATCGGGACGAGCAGTCTTCGGCGGGCGGCGCAGATGAGGGCGGTGCGCTCCGATTTTGAAATCCGCGATTTGCGGGGAAACCTGGATACGCGCCTTCGAAAGCTCGACGAGGGGCTCTTTGACGCCATCATCCTGGCTGCCGCGGGACTAAACCGGCTGGGCTGGCAGAGCCGGGCGACGGTATTGATGGACCCGGTCGAGTTCATTCCCGCAGTCGGGCAGGGGGCACTGGCAATCGAGGCACGGTCGGAAGATTTGGAAATACTGCGTCTTCTCGAACCCCTCGATCACTTTGAAACGGCGGTCGCCGTTCGGGCCGAGCGGAGCCTGCTAAGAGAACTCGAGGGAGGCTGCCAGGTCCCCATCGGTGGCTATGCGCGGGTTGCCGGGAAAGTTGTCGAACTCTTCGGGCTTGTCGCTTCGCTAGACGGCCGGCAGTTGTTTAAGGTGGCGCGAAGCGCTCCCCTGGAAGAGGCGGAGTTACTCGGAAAAAGGGTGGCTGCCGAACTGCTGGGGCTTGGCGCAAAGCAAGTCCTCGATGAAATTTACGGGTCTGCACCCATGGGTCCTAACGGCGTATGAATCCGGACGAAAAGAGAGAGCTGTGAAACGAGGCAAGGTTTATCTCGTAGGGGCGGGACCGGGAGATCCGGGCCTTTTCACTCTAAGGGGCCGAGAAGTCTTGGAGAAGGCCGAAGTGGTGATTTATGACTACCTCGCAAACGAGGAGCTGCTTAAATTCGCACCTCGTGGCGCCGAGCGCATATACGTCGGCAAAAAGGGGGGAGATCACACCCTGGGGCAGGAGGGGATAAACGCGCTGCTGGTGGAAAAGGGGCGCAAAAATATCGTCGTACGGCTAAAGGGCGGAGACCCTTATATATTCGGGCGGGGCGGCGAGGAGGCGCAAGCTCTTGTCGAAAACGGCGTGGAGTTTGAAGCCGTGCCCGGAATATCGGCTGCTTCCGCTGTGCCGGCTTACGCCGGCATACCGCTTTCCCACAGGGACTTTACCTCCACCATAGCCTTCATTACGGGCCACGAAAGAGCGGATAAAGAGGAGGGCGAGTCCAAGATAGCCTGGGATAAAATTGCCACCGGGGCCGGGACGCTGGTTTTTTTCATGGGGGTAAAAAACCTCGCTCAAATATGTCGCAATCTCGTTAAATACGGTAGATCCGTCGATACGCCCATCGCGCTGATTCGCTGGGGCACCACCCCGAGGCAGCAAACCGTTTCGGGAACTCTTTCCGACATCGTGGACAAGGTCAGGGAGGCCAATTTGCAGCCGCCCGCAGTAATTGTCGTAGGAGAGGTCGTAACATGCCGTGAGGAACTCAACTGGTTTGAGCGCAGGCCTCTTTTTGGCCGAACAATCGTGGTGACGCGGGCAAGAGAGCAGGCAAGCGATTTCCGGGCCAGGCTGGAGGAGCTGGGCGCGGCATGCATCGAGTTTCCAACCATTGAGGTGGTTCCCCCTCCGTCGTGGGGACCGTTAGATGAAGCGATAGGCGTTCTATCCGATTACGACTGGATTATTTTTACAAGCGTAAACGGCGTTAAGTCGTTTATGGGAAGGATGGAGGCGGCTGGAAAAGACGCTCGCGACCTAAAAGGTATAAGGCTTGCGGCCATCGGCCCCCAAACCGCCGAGGCCCTCCAGTCGGTCATGCTGCGCCCCGATCTTGTGCCGTGCGAATACCGCGCCGAAGCGATTTTAGAGAGTCTAAAGAGCTACCACGTGGAGACGAAACGTTTTCTCCTGCCGCGCGCGATGGTTGCGCGGGAAATACTTCCCGAAAAGTTGCGGGAGCGGGGCGCAAGGGTCGACGTGGTTGCTGCCTACCAAACCGTTTTGCCCGACCGGGACGCTCAAAAAATCCGCTCGCTTTTAGCCGATGGGCAAATAGACTGCGTAACGTTCACTTCATCTTCTACCGTTTCGAACTTTTTTGCTTTGGTTGGAAAAGAGGAGTTCGCACTCTGCAAAGAGAAGCCGGTGGTTGCGTGCATCGGCCCGATAACTGCGGAAACGGCGGCCGGGTTTGGACTAAAGACCTCCATCATGCCCTCGGAATATACGATTCGGGGGCTGGCCGATTCGATTGCGGCCTACTTTAAAAAGGCCGGCACCCATCTGTCCGGTTTAGGGATTACGGATTGAGGGACTGAGGAATTGACGAAGTGACGGATTTCTCACTTGGCCGCCTCCGTTGGAGGCTTCCTGGTGGGCTTGATAAGGCTTACCATTACCCACACATACGTCCACTTACCGCTTAGCGGAGACTTCCAAGAAGGGGCTTGGCCCAACCCCCCTTTGCAAAAAAGGGGGGCGATCGGGCCAAGCCCCTCCAGGCGCAAGTCATTGCAAAAGTTGGTAGGTGGGCGCATGTGTGGGTAATTGGAAGTTGATAAAGGGAGCCGGCGCCCATTCGGGCACAGCCCCTGAAACTTAACTCCTGTTTTTCTCCCCCTTATATCGCATCTACTTCAAAGCGGTGTCGGAATCATATTCCCAACTGGCGTGCGCATACAGGCCGAAAAGTTCCTTGCCTCTTGCTAAAATGTACTATAAATAATACAGTACATTTTGCGGGAGTGCTTTGTGACCGGTCGGCATCAAAAAGAAATACCCGTTGTTTTCTATCGCACTGTAACCGGCATCGAGCCTGTCAGGGACTGGTTGCGGGGCTTGCCGGACAGCGACCGGCAAGCCATCGGTTTCGACCTTGCCACCGTACAAGTTGGGTGGCCGGTCGGAATGCCTTTGTGCCGCTCGCTTGGCGGCGGGCTATGGGAAGTGCGCAGCAGCCTTGCGAGCCGGCGCGCAGCGCGGCTATTGTTTTTCGTGTACGAGGGGCGAATTGGCATTGTGCACGGGTTTATCAAGAAGACACAAAAAATGCCCCGGGAAGAAATCGACTTAGCGCGGAAAAGAATGAAGGAGATGACATCATGAGCGAAAAGAATCAGCATTGGGGATCGACGCTCGATGACTTTCTGCATGAGGAGGGCATTTACGAGGCGGCCAAAGCCGAGGCTGTCCTGCGGGTGATATCATGGCAGATAGCCGAGGAGATGCGAAAGAAGGGCATCACGAAAACGCAAATGGCCGAGCGGATGCACACAAGTCGCGCTCAGGTTGACCGTATTCTCAAAGCCAAGGGAAACGTTACCATCGAAACGCTTCAACGTGCTGCCGCCCTTATTGGGCACGAGCTTCGCGTTGAATTGGTGTAGGACTGGTGAACGGCTGGCGCTGACATCGATCATGATGTCCTATACCACGGTCTTACTCCGGGTTGGATGGGAATCCGACATGGATGAATCGCACTCCCGTATTTTTCAGAGATGTTCATAAATGAAAAAAGCCAAACCACGGGACATTTTGTAAATTGTCCCGTAATGAAGGACTTGAGGTTGCCGGGCATGGAGAAAAGGGGGATTAGAGATTATGCAAAAATGGTTTTAGCTTATAAAAGGCAGAGAGATACCACAGTTTGGAGAGACCTCTGTTACAATTGAAGCTGAAAATGAATCTGCGGCGAGACACGAAGTGAGCAGTTGGCAACGTGTAGATTCAGTAGAGCAAATTTGTGAAGTTTCGGATTTTTCTCGTTCAGTAGACAAGTTTTGCGACTACGTTACCGATTTAAGCGTTAAACATAATACATATAAAGAGTTATTCGAGGATGTCGACGCTCGGGAATTGATGGAGAAAATCGCGCCGCAATTTTTTTAGGTCGATTTAAATAAAATACTTCAACAGTACCTGCTACTTGAATTCGCCAAGATAACAGACCCATCGAAAAGTGGTAAGTATGAGAACTTCACTATATCGAACATAATTGAAAGTAATTCCGATATATGGAAAAAGTTGGGTGTGCTCGATAATCTACGTCAATTAACTGAAAAAGTTAATGAACTTCGCGAATATATTGTTCCGACTGACAGATGCAAACCTTCGGTAAGACACAAAGTGTTAGCTCATTTGGACAAAAATACTATTATGTCGGATATTACTCTTGGTGCATTCCCGGAGAAAGAAGATGAGAAATTTATGGATATCCCGGGGGAAATCGCAAGCGTCATGCACAAGGCATGTTTTGATAGCATTCTCGGAGTGGGAAACCCCGTAGTACTGGGTGGCGTTCGTGATTTCAAAGACGCATTGAGGTATGCTGTAGCATTCCGCAAAGCGCTATCAGAATTCAGGGGACAGGAATTGGCGAAGTTGGTCGAGATTTTATACTCCCTGCCGTAAAAATTATCCGGGTCGAGAATTGTTAAGCAAGAATGGCAACTAAACAAACGAACGTTGTCCACAAAGTGCAAACAGCTCCAAGGCCCGGCGCGGGTTTGCTAGTTGGCCGCGACCTCGATAACTGGACGAAACCTGGACGAAACGTCGAAGGCTGAAATCGACGCTTCGGCGAGCATTCGAGAGATAGTATTGCTGGATTATCAAGGCATTTTGCTGGCGTAGAAATTGCCCCTATCGCCCGAGACCGCCCGAAGCCCGATGCTGGGCGGGCGCCATGGTCTTTGATGCCATTTTATGTAAACCTGGAAAGAACTGGCAAATTAGGTTAAGAGACCGTATAGTGCAGAGGAAACGGAAGGGGAACGTGGCCCGGCGGCCCTTTTGCAGACCCTGTTCCAAAGGCGGCCAGGGCCAAGGGCTGCAAAAATTCCTGCGAGGACCAGGGGCTTTTGTCACCGGGCGCTTTGGAAAGGAGAGCACCGATGGAATGGCGTGAAGTGGTCGAACATCCAAGCCTGAAAGACCTGCCCTTTAAAATCGAGACAAACGAGTGGGGTGAAATTGTGATGACGCCGGCAACGGGCACACATGGACTCTATCAGGGGCGCATCATCCATTGGTTTAATCGGTTGGGGGAAGGAGACAAGGTTTTCCCCGAATGCCCCATTGAAACATCGCAAGGCACGAAGGTGGCCGATGTTGCATGGGGCAGCGGTGCATTCTTTAAAAAGCACGGTCTTCGCGTTTCGTCGTTTACCGAATCGCCGGAAATTGTCGTGGAAGTGAAATCTCCTTCGAATACTCTTAAGCGATTGCAGGGGAAGAAACAGCTTTATTTTGAAGCGGGCGCTAAAGAGGTATGGTTCTGCGATGAAGACGGCAGCATGCACTTCTTTAGCCCTCACGGGGAGTTAAGAAGAAGTGAACTGTTCGGAGAATTCCCTGTGCGAATAGAGATTAATTTTATGTGATGCCGGGGGTGATTTCAAACCCCAACACCCTTTAAGTCTATAGTCGTCGGGGTTCGCTCTCGCTCACCCCGACCTACGGGTTTGTTACAGGCTAACGGGATTTTATCTATGGAAGGCGCTCTTTCGGGACTTAAGGTACTGGATTTATCGCGGCTTTTACCGGGGCCGTTTTGCTCGATGCTTTTGGCCGATCTTGGCGCGGATGTGATCAAGGTGGAAGAGCCCAAATCGGGCGACTACATCCGGGCATGGGCGCCGAAAATCGGGGGAAACTCCGGGTACCACGTGGTGCTAAACCGCAATAAGAGGTCTTTTTCCCTCAACCTCAAAAAGCCGGAGGGGAAGGCGATATTCGAAAAGCTTGCGGCTGCGGCCGATGTGGTGCTCGAAGGCTTTCGGCCCGGCGTTATGGGGAAACTCGGGTTGGACTACCAAAGCCTTGAGCGGCTAAACCCGCGCCTTGTCTATTGCTCCCTATCCGGCTACGGGGCCGATGGAGTTTTTGCAAACAAGGCGGGTCACGATATCAATTACCTTGCCTTAAGCGGTGTGCTCTCCCATAGCGGAAAAGACATCCCAACCCTTAGCGGCGCCCAGATAGCCGACCTTGGCGGAGGCGCCCTCATGGCGGCCTTTTCGATCATGGCAGCACTTTTTGCGCGCGAGCGGCTGGGACGGGGGCAGTTCATCGATATTTCGATGACCGACGGGGCGATGGCCTGGAACTGCATGCGGTGGGGAAAGTTTATCGCCGACAAAGAAGTGCCTTCGCCGGGCGATGGCATGTTAAATCAAGGGCTTGCCTGCTACAACCTCTACCGGACTTCAGATGGCAGATTCATGAGCCTTGGGGCGCTCGAGCCCCAGTTTTGGAAGGCGTTCTGCAAGGCTGCGGGCAGGCCCGAATGGGATACGCCTCTCTATATCGAACCGGGAGCGCACCAGGAGGGGCTTAGCAAGAGCATTTCCGAATTTTTTCTACAAAAGAGCATGGCGGAGTGGAGCGAGCTTTTAAAAGAGGTGGACTGCTGCTGCGAACCGGTCCTTAATCTCGATGAGGCGATGGAAAGCCAGTTGATGAAGGAGCGCTCCATGGTTATCGATCTTGTCCACACCTCGTGGGGCGCCTATAAGCAACTCGGGATAGCGCCGAAGTTTTCTCTTACGCCAGGGGGGGTAAAATCTCATGCCCCGGGTCTTGGCGAACACACACGGTCGATCCTGGAGGATTTGGGATACTCGGCTGCGGGAATCAAGAAACTAAAGGGCGCCGGGGTGGTATGATCGTCTTATGAAGCTCTTAAGACCCTTTCTATTTGCGGCATGGATCGTGTTTTTGTCGCTCGGAGCGGCAAGGGGGGCCGACCATTTCCGGACCGATACGTTCCAGACCTCCAAGGGGGCGCTAGAGATCACCTTTTTGGGCCACGCATCCCTTAGGATGCATTTTCGCGGCAAATACTACTACGTAGATCCATGCTCTAGCGCGGCCGATTTTTCCACTATGGAAAAGGCCGACGTTATCTTTTTTACCAATCGGCACAAAGACCATTTCGATCTTAAAGCTTTACGGCAATTAAGCGAGAAGAACACGCTGGTCGTACTTCCCGAAATCTGCGCCATGCAATATCGGGAGGGTTTGGTAATGAAAAACGAGGACTCCGCGGTGATACGCGGCCTCCCGGTCCAGTGTGTTGCGGCCTACAACATTGTCGATATGTCCCCGTCCGGGTTTCCTTACAACTTTAAGGGAATAGGGAACGGCTATGTCATAGGATTCGGGGATAAGCGTGTTTACGTAGCCGGAAACACGGAAAAAATTCCCGAGATGAACGAACTGGGCCCAATCGATATCGCCTTTCTTCCCGTAGCCCTTCCGGACGCTATGTCCCTGGAGATGGCAGCCGACGCGGTACGGGCGATAAAGCCCGCGGTTTTTTATCCCTACCGCTATGGCAAGACGGATATCGCAAGGCTTAAAGAGATGCTTACAGGTGAGCGGGAGACCGTGGTAAGAATCCGCGACATGAAATGACACATTACGGGAAAAAACGACTATGAGCGATGCGGGGATTCATCTTTTTATCGGTTTTAAAGGGGTTGGGGTAGCGGAGGAACTAAAGGCTCTTATCAAGGAATACCAGCCGGCGGGGGTCGTCCTTTTTAAAAGAAACATCGAGAGTGGGAAACAGTTGGAAGAGCTCGTTTTAAGCGCGCAGGCAGAGGCTTTGGAAACGCTTCACCGGCCACTGCTCTTTGCCGTGGATCAGGAGGGCGGAAGCGTCCAAAGACTTGCGGAGCACTTTACCCCCATCCCTTCGGCGCGGGCGATGGCCGAACAGGGGGAGGAGTCGGTTGCCCGGTGGGCGGCACTCTGCGCGGCAGATCTCAGGAAGATCGGAGTGCAGATAAATTTTGCTCCCGTTTTGGATGTTGTCGCCGATGCGGGAAGTGGTCACTTCATGGGGTCGCGGACCTTTGGCTCAACACCCGAGCAGGTATCGCAACTGGGATCGGTATGGATTAAGACGCTCCAGGCAAGCGGGGTCTCGGCCACGGCAAAACATTTCCCCGGCCTTGGACGCGCAACGCTTGACCCGCACCATTTTGCGCCCGTCATAGGAGAGGCGCGCAAGGAGGATTTCGAGCTCGACCTTATTCCCTTCCGGGCGGCCGTAGGGGCCGGAGTCCATGCCGTTATGACCTCGCACGCAGTCTACCGGGCGGTCGACCCCGCTTTACCTGCGACCTTTTCCAATGAAATCTGCCGCACGCATCTAAGGGAACGCATGGGCTTTGAGGGCGTTCTTTTCGCAGACGATCTGGACATGGCTGCGATTTGCGAAAACTATTCGCCCGAGGACTCCGCGCGCCTGGGGCTTGGCTGTTCGATAGACTTCTTTTTGCTCTGCCAAAGGTCTGAGAACATCGAACCGATGTATCGCGCGATTTCCGATCAACTAAAGGCCGACGCCCGGCTGGAGAGCTTTCACCGCGAATCGGTTACAAGGATCGAAAGACTAAGAGCTTTTCATGGAAGAGGTCGCCTTGACGCGTCTTGAGCAGGGTATTTCCTGTTAGCTCGGAATACCTAGAGCTTGGGGGGGGGGTGTTGGGGTTCGCTCTTGCTCACCCCAACCTACGTGGCTATGCGGTTCCGCAGAAAAAACGGGGCTATTTTTATATAGAGAAACCCCTTATAAAAATAGCCCCGATCTACCGCTTGTCATGCCTTGAGCGTGTCCCGGGCGCTTTCGCTCAACACGCATTTTTTGTGCTTCTGGGCATCGACTACCGCAAGAGCTGTGGTGTTTACAATATCCTCAACGCTTGAGTGGCGCTCGATCACGTGGATCGCCTCGCTGGTTCCCATGAGGATCGGTCCGATCGCTCTGGCCCCCCCCAGTCTCGCCATCAGTTTATAGGCGATATTTCCGGCTTCAAGGGAGGGAAAGATCAACACGTTGGCCTGCTTTTTGAGGGTGTTAAAATCATAGACGCCGTTTAGAATCTCGGGGACTACGGCCGTATCGGCCTGCATCTCACCATCTATAATTATGTCGGGGCGGCGCTCTTTTACGATCCGGGTGGCTTCGGCAACCTTCTCGGTTCGCGGGTGGCGCGTACTGCCAAAGTTGCTAAACGTCAGCATGGCGACCCGAGGTTCGATATCGAGTTGCCTCACGGTTTCCGCCGTGCAGATCGCTATTTCGGCAAGCTGTTCGGCCGTGGGATCGATATTTACGGTGGTATCGGCAAAAAAGATGATTTCTTTTTGGAAAACCATCATGTAGACGCCGGCTATAACCGAGGTGCCCTTCTCCAGCGGAAGGGTGTGAAGGGCGGGCCGGATGGTTTCGGGATAGTCCTTGTTTACGCCTCCCACAAGACCGTCGGCATCGCAAAGCTTTACCATCATCGAGCCAAAATAGTTATTGCTGGTGGTAATGAGCCTTCTTGCCATGTCGGGCGTCATGCCTTTGCGGCAGCGAGACTGGAACAGGTCGGATGCATACTCTTCCACTCGGTCGGATTCTTTGGGGTCGACGATCTCGGCCGCCCCGATTTCCAGATGCAGTTCGGCCGCCCGGTTTTGGATCTCCTCCCGGTTGCCCAGAAGAATTGGCTTTGCGATACCTTCGTCCAAAAGGATCTGACTGGCCCTAAGTATCTTGGGATCGGCGCCTTCGAGGAAGACAATGCGCTTGGGGTCTTTTTTGGCTTTGTGGATGATGGGCCGCATGATCTCCTGAGCGCGGCCCAAGCGGCTTTCCAGCCTGTCCCGGTAAGCATCCCAGTCGGTTATCGGCGCCAGAGCCACCCCCGTTGCGACCGCTGCCTTGGCCACCGCGATACTTTCATGGAGCAGCACCCTGGGGTCGAAGGGCTTGGGAATGATATAGTTAGGCCCGTATTCGAGCGTTTCCTCTCCGTAGGCCCTCAAAACGGAATCAGGGACATCTTCCTTGGCGAGGTTGGCCAGGGCCTTTACCGCCTCGATCTTCATCTCCTCGTTTATGGCTACGGCCCGTACGTCCAATGCGCCCCGAAAGATATAGGGAAAGCCAAGAACGTTATTTACCTGGTTGGGGAAGTCGGAGCGCCCCGTGGCCATGATGAGGTCGCTGCGAACGCTGATTGCGTCCGGGTAGGTGATCTCGGGGTCCGGATTGGCCAGGGCGAAGATGATGGGCTTATCGGCCATGGATTTCACCATATCTTTTGTAACCAGGCCCGCTGCCGATACGCCGGCGAAAACGTCGGCGCCTTTCATTAGTTGCGAAAGGGTCATCGGCTTTTCGCCATTTGCAAACCGTTGCTTGTAGGGATTCATCCCTTCTTTGCGCCCGTTAAAGACCAGCCCCTTGGAGTCCACAAGGAATATGTTTTCTCTTTTTACTCCAACCCTGACATAGAGGCTGGCGCAGGCAATCCCCGCAGCGCCCGCGCCCGAGACGACCACCTTGATTTCATCGAGCTTTTTATTCTGTAATTCTACGGCGTTTAGAAGAGCCGCCGCGGAGATGATCGCCGTGCCGTGCTGGTCGTCATGAAACACCGGTATTTTCATTATTTCCCGCAGACGCTCTTCAATGTAGAAGCATTCCGGGGCCTTGATGTCTTCGAGGTTTATGCCTCCAAAGGTCGGTTCGAGCAACCTGACCGCATTGATGATCTCATCGGGGTCCTTGGTATTTAACTCGATGTCGAAGACGTCGATGTCGGCAAACCGTTTAAAGAGGACCGCCTTGCCTTCCATTACGGGTTTTGCGGCTAGAGGCCCGATGTCTCCAAGACCGAGAACGGCCGTACCGTTGGTGATTACCGCCACCAGGTTCCCCCTGATGGTGTAATCGAAGACCTTTTCGGGCACGCACTCGATCTCCCTGCACGGCTCGGCCACACCCGGGGTGTAGGCCATCGAGAGATCTCGCTGCGTAAAGCAGGGCTTAATGGGCTTAACTTCAATTTTTCCTGCCCGCTCTTCGCTGTGGTATTTTAACGCATCGTTTTTTAGAACCATCGGGTGCTCCTGGTTTATAAATCATGTCCATATCCGGGTTCACAAGGAATCCGAATCGGGTATCGCTCGACTTTGGTTTGATCTTTGCCTGAAATCGAACACATTGGTCGCTTAGAGGGTAGAGTTCCCTGGAAGCTAGCTATCATATAGCTATCACACCTCTATAATCAAGAGAATTTTGCGCCATGGCGAGGGAAATATTGACAGCGGGCTGAATGATCAACATAATTGCACCGTGATGTTTGCCCTGCCCCATGGTCTTCATGCGCTCCACCTCTTGACTGCAACCGGCTCCCATACCGCTCGGGGCGCACTATTTCGGGGCAGCGTTATTTATTGCGCGTTATCCGGTATTTTACTTGTATTTCAATCTATTAGATAAAGAAGGGACTTCCGAGGAGCACTGATTATGGCGAAAAAATGGGTCTATTCTTTCGATGAACTCGATCACTCGGCGTCTTATGTCGGTGGCGACTGGGAAGACGTTAAGGGGCTTTTGGGAGGCAAAGGGGCCAATCTTGCCGAGATGACCAGGCTCGGGCTCCCGGTGCCTGCGGGTTTTACGGTTACGACCGAAGCATGCAACGCCTACCTGGCTGAGGGGATGAAATTTCCGGAACAGATGTGGGAGCAGGAACTGGCGGCTTTGGCCGAAGTGGAGGAAAAAAGCGGGAAAAAATTCGGAGACGGCCGGACCCCGCTGCTGGTGTCATGCCGTTCCGGCGCCAAATTTTCCATGCCGGGGATGATGGACACGGTTTTAAATATCGGGCTAAATGACGAGACGGTCAAGGGCATGATAGAGGCCACAGGAGATCCGCGTTTTGTCTACGATTCCTACCGTCGTCTCATTCAGATGTTTGGTTCGGTGGTGATGGGGGTTCCCGATGAGCCGTTCGAGAAGGTTCTAACGCAGTTTCGCAGGGCGCGGGGCGTAAAAAGCGACACCGAGCTTACCGCCGATGACTGGCGGGCGATTGTCGAGGGTTTCAAGGCGATATTTAAGCACCACAGCCACATGGCATTTCCAGCAGATCCCTTTCAGCAGCTTCACCTGGCCACGGAGGCGGTCTTCCGGTCCTGGAACGGCAAGCGGGCAATCGATTATCGCAATGCGGCCAAAATCGCCCACGACCTTGGGACCGCGGTGTGCATCGTGGCGATGGTGTTTGGCAACATGGGCGAAAACAGCGCCACCGGTGTGGCCACGACCCGCAATGTGACCACCGGCGATAAAAAGATCGAGGGAGACTACCTGATAAACGCCCAGGGAGAAGACGTGGTGGCGGGGATCCGGGAGACCTACCCGGTCGAGCAAATGGGGCAGACGCTGCCGCCGGCCTGGGAAGAGCTCCAGGGGATCGCGGCAAAACTCGAAAAGCATTACCGCAACGTCCAGGATATCGAATTCACTGTCGAGCGGGGCAAGCTGTGGATGTTGCAAACGCGCGACGCCAAAAGATCCGCCCAGGCTGCGGTGCGCATCGCTGTCGATATGGTGGAGGAGGAGCTGATCACGCGCGAGGAAGCAGTCGAAGCGCGGGTTACCACCGATCAGGTGGACTTTTTTCTCCACCCGCAGTTTAATCCCTCGGCCAGGCTGGCGGCCAGAGCCGAGGGGAAATTGGTGGCCCGGGGGTTGAATGTGTCTCCCGGGGCAGCCGTCGGGATGGTTGCTTTTACCGCCGACCTTGCTGAGAGCTGGGCAAAGAAGGAAGGCAAAAAAGTGATCATGGTGCGGCCCGAGACCAAGCCCGACGACGTGCACGGGATGCTTGCCGCAGAAGGCATCCTCACGAGCCGCGGCGGCCGCACCAGCCACGCGGCCCTTGTCGCCCGCCAGTTCGGAAAACCCGCCGTGGTGGGTGTGGCGACACTCGATATCGATGTGAGTCGCCACCAGATGACGGTTGCGGGCCAGGTAATCAACGAAGGGGATTGGATTTCGATTGACGGCTCCAGAGGCGAGGTTTTCCTCGGACAACTCGACACCATGATACCCGACTTATCCGATCCCTGGCTGATGAAGCTGCTCCAATGGGCTGACGACTCAGCCCGGCTAAGTGTTTGGACCAACGCCGACTATCCCCACGATGCCAAACGGGCGCGGGAATTTGGCGCCAAGGGCATCGGCCTTTGCCGAACCGAACATATGTTTTTCGAGCCCCAGCGCCTTCCCCTGGTCCAAAAGCTTATCATGACAAACGATGCCGTTGAGCGCCGCGAAGCGCTGGACGCTCTTTTGCCCTATCAGCGCGAGGACTTTAGCGGCCTATTCCGGGAAATGAACGGCTTGCCGGTGATAATTCGGCTGATCGATCCGCCGCTGCATGAATTCATGCCGAGCATGGAATCGCTTTTGACCCAGCTTTTCGACTGTAAAATCAAGCTCCAGCACGCCGGGGATCTGCCTGAAATCAATGGGATCCTGGACAAGATCGCGGAGTTTCAGCACGTCCTAAAGCGCGTGGAAGCGCTCCATGAGGCCAATCCGATGCTGGGGCTTCGGGGCGTGCGCCTCGGGATAAAAATGCCGGAACTAACCCAGATGCAGGTGAGAGCCATCTTCGAGGCGGCCTGTCAGTGCGCGGCCGAGGGCGTAATCGTCCATCCCGAGATCATGATTCCTCTTACCGCCCACGTAAATGAGCTGAAGATGCAAAGGAGCGCCCTCGAAGAAGTTGCCAAGGAGGTCATGGACGAGCAGGAAATGCATGTGGACTATAAGTTCGGCACCATGATCGAAGTCCCCCGGGCGGCCCTTACGGCCGATGAGATGGCCGAGTATGCCGAGTTTTTCTCCTTTGGCACAAACGATTTGACCCAGATGGTCTTCGGGATAAGCAGAGACGATGCGGAAAAGGGCTTTCTTATCGATTACATGCGCCGGGACATTTTGCCCGAAAACCCGTTTGTCAGTATCGACGAGCATGGAGTGGGTAAAATTATGCAAAAGGCCGTCGAGTTGGGCAGAAAAACTCGCCCGGACCTCGAAATCGGCATCTGCGGAGAACACGGAGGAGACCCGAAATCCATTGCCATTTGCCACAAACTCGGGCTCAACTACGTTAGCTGTTCGCCCTTTCGGGTGCCGATCGCAAGGCTTGCCGCCGCCCAGATCGCGTTAAAAGAGCGAAGAGAAATCGGGCGCGCCGAGACTGCGGGAAAAAGGCCTTAAGGTCTTGCCGGCGAAGTAAGGGATCGTCTCTATCCGGCGCCGGGTATCGGAGGTTTTTCCCGATACCCGGCGCCCTTTTTTTGCGCACGCCGCGGGACAGGTCTCAAAGATGCAACCCAGAGGCAATTGGGAATGTAGATACTTTTTTTGCTCATTTGCCTGCGGATGTGAAAATTTTGGTATCCCGCTCCACCCGGCATGGCTTGGCGGACATTTCGCTGCGCTCTATGATAGATCACGTAATGAACGATATCGGTATCTTATGCGCATTCTGCGGGGAGTTGGATGTATGGCACGCGTGTTGCTCTATGCATCGTTTATCCGGAGGGATTCAATCTTCGGCAACTCTTACTCTTTGAGGGGAACACTATGAAAAAACTGGCTTCGATTATAGGTGCAGGTGTGATTTCCATGGCCGTTGCGTTTTCTCCTGCTTTTGCTCAGACACCTTCGCAGAAACCGGCCGCGCCCACGGATAGCGCCAAAGCGAAGACGGAGGTAAAGCTTAAGCCCCCCGCATCCGCACCGGCGTCCGAGGTAAAAACCGAAAAGACAGCGCCCGCTGCGCTGGGTGCTAAGACAACCAGGAAAAAGAGCGCGGGGGAATCAAAGACCCTTAAGTCCAAGAAGGCGATGAAGGGCTGTTCGCACGCCGCGGTATCGCGCAAACACCCGGTGAAGAAGGGGAAGGGGAAAATACTTTCTCTAAAGCGCTCCGAAAAGCGGTCCTTAGGAGTTGAAAGGGAAAAGAAGGCCGAAAAGAGCGAAAAATCCGCGCCTCTTTCCGGGAAGTAGCGAGCACAAAAAATTGGTCGGATGGATGGGGCGGCCCGTAACGGGGCCGCCCATCGCCCTCATGGGGCTTACAATTACCCACACATGCGCCCCCTATCTCCTTTTGCAAAGTTGCAAATAAGGGGGGCGAGCGAGCCCAGCCGGTCCATGCGCGTCATTGCAAGCGGCTGGAGAGTAAATCCCCCCAACCCCTTGCAAAAAAGGGGGGCGATCAGGCCAAGCCCCTTTCCCGGGAGTCTCCGCTAAGGGGTAAGTGGGCGCATGTGTGGGTAATTGTCAGCTCATGGGGGGGGCGGAGTTTTCTAATTTTCGTCCGCTAACCGCTCTTTCATCTTTTTGCCTACTCGTTAAAAAATCCCTGCTTTGCCGACACTTTATTTGACCGGTTGCCATCGCGTCCGCCGGGGGTTATCATGGCCTGAGATTTTTTGGCTCGAATTCTTGGCGATTTATGACGAGGGCAGACAATGGGAACGCAGAAGAGCTACCGGGAGATAAACGAAAAAATACGAAGCGGCAAGGCCGTTGTGGTCACCGCTGACGATATGGTCGGGATAGTGAGGAAAAAAGGGGCAGCTACGGCTGCAAAGGAGGTGGACGTTGTCACCACCGGCACGTTCGCGCCCATGTGTTCCTCGGGGGCCTTCATAAATTTCGGCCATACCAATCCGCCCATCAAGGCTTCGAAAGTATGGCTAAATAATGTTAGTGCTTATGGGGGGCTTGCGGCCGTGGACCTGTATATCGGCGCAACCGAACCCGCAGTCGACGATCCGCTAAACAAGGTTCACCCGGGCACGTTCGAATATGGGGGGGGCCATGTCATCGAGGATCTCGTGAGCGGAAAGCAAGTCCACCTGCGCGCCGAGGGCTACGGGACCGATTGTTACCCCAATCGCGCCATGGAAAAACATGTCACCCTGAAAGATCTGCCGTATGCCACGTTGTGCAACCCTCGAAACGCGTATCAAAACTACAATTGCGCCGTAAACGTGTCCAAAAAAATTATCTACACTTACATGGGCGCTTTAAAGCCAAACCTGGGAAACGCCAACTACTGTTCGGCGGGCCAGCTTAGCCCGATGCTAAACGATCCCTATTACCGGACTCTTGGCCTGGGGACGCGGATTTTTCTGGGCGGGGCGCAGGGATTCATAACCTGGCACGGGTCCCAGCATAAGCCCGATGCGGCAAGGCTTGCCAACGGGACTCCCCGCAGTCCCGCCGGCACCCTGATGCTCATGGGCGACCTAAAAGAGATGAGCCCCCGGTGGCTCATGGGGGCGAGCATTCTTGGTTACGGCTGCTCCCTTATGGTCGGAGTGGGAATCCCGATTCCGATCCTCGACGAGGAGATGGCGCTGTTTACCTCGGTTTGCGACGAAGATATCGTGACCCAGGTAAAAGACTACAGCTTCACTCGGCCGGAGCCGCTGTGCGAAGTGAACTACGCCCAGTTGCGGTCTGGTTCGATTGGCATCGAGGGCCGGGAAATCCCGACTGTGCCTCTTTCAAGCTTCGTTCGCGCAAAGGAAATCGCCCAGATCCTTAAAAATTGGATCGAAAAGGGCGAGTTCGTACTTGGTGAGCCGCAGAACATGCTCCCCACCGTTCCCCGGCCCGAGGCGAGCAGGTAAGGAGTAGGTGACGACATGGCCGGCAGAGCAAAGGGCGTGGGGCTTCTTTCGGGTGGCCTCGACTCCATACTGGCCGTAAAAGTGCTCCAGGAGCAGCCGATCGATTTGCTGGGACTAACTTTTGTAACGCCCTTTTTTGGGCCCTCCGAGGGGCTGGCGGCCGGCGCGATGGCGGGAATTGAAACGCGAGCGATCGATATTTCCGAGGTCCACCTGGAAATGGTCAAAAAACCCCGCTACGGATACGGGAGCAAGCTTAACCCCTGTATCGACTGCCACGGGCTCATGCTGCGGGAAGCCGCAAAAATCATGGAGGCCGAAGGGGCGGACTTTCTTTTTACCGGCGAAGTGCTGGGCCAGCGCCCCATGAGTCAGCGTCGGGATTCGCTACGGAGCGTGGAAAAACTCTCAGGTCTAAGCGGGCGTATCCTGCGCCCGCTAAGCGCAAAACGGCTTAGCCCCACCCGGGTCGAAAAAGAAGGGCTAGTTGACAGGAGCATGCTGCTGGGCATCTACGGCCGTTCTCGAAAGCCCCAGATGGAACTTGCCCTAAAATACGGCCTTAGGGGTTACCCGCAGCCGGGGGGCGGGTGCATGCTGACAAATGAGGGCTTTTCAAACCGGCTCCGCAATCTGCTCGACATAAATCCCGGGGCGAGCGTTTCGGAGGTCGAGATCATAAAATGGGGCCGCGCCTTTAAGCTCCCGGGCAAAACGATCTGCATGGTGGGACGAAACGAGAGCGAAAACCACCGGTTGGAAGCTCTTGCCGGAGCGCGGGACATCGTTTTGAGGGCATCGGATCACCCCGGGCCGACTTGCGTGATCCTGGCCGGGAGCGAGCCAAGAGATCTGGAGACGGCCTCATCTCTTTTAGCCTCCTACAGTGCTGCTCCTAAAGGGGCGCGGGTCACTGTGGAATTTCAAGAGGGCGGATTTGAGCGGGGGGGGGAGCGTCCGGAAATCTCTGCGCCCAATCCGGGCCGAAGGAATTTTTCAAGGGGTTGCTTCTTTAGGGCGGCTCGCCGATATCGGTCTTAAAATTTGGCCGTTGCCTGATCCATCCCGTAGTCGCAGTGGGGCTGGAGCAAACAGATGGAGCAGCGCGGCTTTTTGGCCGTGCAAATTCTTCTGCCGTGCTGGATCAATTGGTGAGAAAATTTCACCCATATCGACTTTTCTAAAAGAGCGCTCAGATCCCGTTCGATTTTGTTCGGATCTTTTGCTCTCGTTAAGCCCAGCCTTACCGAAACGCGCGAAACGTGCGTATCGACAGCTATCCCGGGGATTCCAAACGCGTTGCCAAGGATAACATTGGCGGTCTTTCGCCCCACCCCGGGCAGTCCGACCAGAGTCTCCATGTCACGAGGCACCTCTCCATCAAAGCGCTCGGAAATAATTTTGGCGCTTTCCCTTATGGCCGTTGCCTTGTTATGATAAAATCCAGTTGACTTGATGTCCTGTTCCAGTTCGTCCAGGGGCGCCCGGGCAAAGTCTTGGGCTGAGCGATATTTATCGAACAGGGCCGGAGTCACGATATTTACACGCTCGTCGGTGCATTGGGCGGAGAGGATGGTCGCAACCATGAGTTGGAGCGGGTTTTCGAAGTTGAGCGAGCATTGCGGGTCCGGATAGAGTTCATCGAGGATTTTCAGGATTGACTTTACCTTGTTCGAATTGATATGAGTGTCGCCCAAAAGCTTTCTCCTGTTACTTTGAAAATGGCTTGGCAAAAGGAAAGACCGAGATTAGTTTTTTAAGTCAATTGGTCGGCTATTTCAAGCCGAAACACGGAGAGCGCGACCCGGGAGTTTTTCGGGAATACAGAATATGGCAGGAGCATAATGAGCATTATAGGCGAAGAGCCGTTCAGATCGCTGATTTCAAGAGCCCGCACAAAAAGAGTGCGGGGCGTCCACATCATTGTTTGCCCCTTTTGCGACGACGGCCAATCCATTCCGATCGACTTCGACTCCATCCATCGCTGCAATTGCGGGGCATGTTTTAAGGTTTGCGGGACCGACATGCTCGAAATCGGCGTAGGGGACATCGCCAACACCCTGTGGAACGAAGAGGAACTGAGCTTGGTGCGTTCGGTCCCGGTAGATTTTTGCAACATAGTAATAGAGAGGGATTTTGACCGGTTACTCGATTTGCGCCACGCCTCGCCGGAAAATGGCGGCATCGAGCGTTTCTGTAAGTACGACGTCAACCTCAACCTTAGCCTGGTTTGGGTCAAAAGACTCTTTTAAATAAATGCCGGCGAATGGGCGAATGGGCGTGCGGTCTTATGCGGTTCAAAGTACTTATTCGGGCGCGGGTGTAATTCGAACTGATACGCTAAGCGGCTTCTTCGCCGCACTGACGCCAGTAGTTGCCCCAATCGGAGTTCGCCCTTGTGGTTCGCAGGGCTAACATATTGTCAGCGTTTTCCTTTAGCCACCAGGCTCCCGAGA
>JARLHO010000154.1 GCA_031292215.1 Syntrophobacteraceae bacterium
AAACCTAAAGGCCCGTTCTTGTCGGGTCAACCGATGCCCTGTAACTGGCACTCCGGTTGACCCATGCTCTGCTCTTTTAAGATACAAGGTTGGGCTAAGCGCAGCGCAGCCCAACAAATTAATCGTATAGAAACCGTCAAGTTTCATCTCGTTCAAACCGCGTCCGAGGACGCGGCGGCTGGGCTTATATGAAACTTCAAATCGAAAAGGGCCATGGACCCCGGCTAAAAGCCCGCCGGGGAGCAAATGTAGGTTGGGTTGAGTGCAGCGAAACCCAACAAAGTAATCTTATGAAACTTCAAGTTTCCTTCGATTTTATCCTGCCGGGCCGGTCAAACACCAACCTCTCAGAATGCCAGGCGAGCAGCGTCTTGCGGTGCCCAACGCTTACGACTGCCGTGTTTGGCAAATACTTGAGAAGTAGTTCATACATTGCGGTCTCTGATTCTTCATCCACCGATGCAGTGGCCTCATCAAGGAATAGAAAGTCGGGTTTTACGAGCAAAATCTTCGAAAATGCGAGGCGCTGCTGTTCCCCGGGAGAAAGCGCATGAGACCAGTTTTCATCACTTTCCAAAGAGGTGACAAGGTGGGCAAGCCTGCACTGTTCCAAAACCCGCTCGAAGTCCTCCTGACGATAGCCGTTCGAATTAGGGTAAGATAGCGCGTTGCTTAGCGTGCCTAACGGGAGGTAGGGGGTTTGAGGCAAAAACATTATCGTAGAGGATTGTGGCAAGCTTATTATGCCCTTGCAAAAGGGCCAAATACCCGCGAGAGCTCTAATCAAAGTACTTTTGCCGCAACCTGAGGGCCCGGTGATAAGCAGGCGCGTTCCATGTTCAATGTTGAGATTGAGGTTGCGGATCAAGGGTTTTCCATCGGGCAGATATACGCTCACCGAATCGATCTTTATCGCGTTTCCGGAAGTCGAAATACGTTGGGCGACCGGTGAAAACTCGGAATCTTCGAGCCTGTCAATCGTTTCGGACAAGTCTAACAGTCGGTTAATCACGGCATGCCATTTGGCAATTGTCGTGTAGCTGCTGACCAGGAATGAAAGGGAACCCTGAACCGCTGCAAATGCATCTACCGTCTGCATGAGCCCCCCCAACTGCATTCCACCGGAAAAATACCGAGGCGCTGCCATAAGTAAGGGAAAAATGATTGCCGCCTGCCTATAGGAATTGTCCACCCAGGAGAGCCGTTTTTGGCGAATCATGATTTTCCAGAAATTGTCCAGCAGCCTCTTGAATCGATCCTGAAGATGTCTTAGCTCCCGCTCCTCCCCCCCATAGAGCGCTATCGCCTCGCTGTTCTCCCTGACCCTGACCAGGCTGAAGCGAAAATCGGCCTCAAACCTTTGTTGACTGAAATTGAGGCGCACAAGTGGATTTCCGACCCGGATGGTCAACCAGGTGCCAAAAATAGAATAAATCAGTGCGGCCCAAACCATATAGCCGGGAACCTTAAAGGTTGTGTTAACTCCGATAGGAACGACGAGCGATCCTGAGAGCACCCAGAGAATGGCGAGAAAAAAAATAAGCGACATAGCCGAACTCAGCAGGTTAGTCCCGAGGTGGATTGTTTGTTCGGTATATTTATGGATGTCTTCGCTGATTCTCTGATCGGGGTTGTCGATTGGCGCGCCCTCAAAATTCATGAGGTAATATGATTTGTGGTAGAGCCATTCTTGCAGATATTTATTCGTGAGCCAGTTTCTCCAACGGATTTGCAACATCTGGCTGAGATAGAGCGAATAGACAGCCTGAACGACATATGCGCAGGCCAGCAGGCAAAATCGCAGGATCTCCGGAATAAACCTCGCCCTATCGAAAGTTTGGAGAACATCGTAGAACTTTTTGATCCATAAGTTTATTTCCACCAGGACATAGACCATCCCGAGGTTCATTGATACTATCGCAAAAAGCAATGCCAGCGCCTTCCATTTATCTTCCGACTTCCAATAAGGAACGGCAAGCTTACGGAATGACGCCATCAATTCAGACATTATCGCAAATCCCCTTGTTGCAAATGGCATCTCGAATGGCTAAAGAAGGGTAACCTTCGCCCCCCCCCACGATCCGACTCTTCGGAGGTTCGTTTTCAAACGGTCGCTCTCACTTGCATCGAAACTGCCCGATCCGGAGTAGAAACACGGAACGTGTTCTCATTAAATTATGGTGGGCAGAGATTGTTCTGTCAACCGGACAGCCCATTGTGAATGGCTAAAGACTGTTAACGGGGAACTTGGCGCCACGTAGCGCCGGGGATAGGCCGACCGGTTTCTGTGGAGCGACGGTAAGACTTGTTTAGATCGGCGCCACTCAGGCCGATCAAACCTTTTTCAGCATGGCGAATCCTTTCCCAAAAAGCCGCGAATGAATTCTTGACGCGATGGTCTCTGCTTGTTAATTAATGTCCCTCTGGAAAACCCGCTCGTGTTGATGGCGGCCGCAAAAACAATCCCCACCGACATGCCGGATGCCCGAGCGGCAGGGACTGCCGGCATGTATTGAAAAAGTCCAGCCCGCCCTTCGGCCGGATTGGCCTTTAAAGAGAAAAGGAAGCAAAAATGAAGCTAAAGCTTTTGGCTGCAACCCTTCTGATTCTCTGCACGGCCCTGCCCTCGCAGGCGGCATCGGTGCGCTTGGCCTGGAATCCCAGTCCTGGCCCGGCAATAGTTGGCTACAGAGTCCATTACGGGCTTAAATCCGGTAAATATACCCGGGTGGTCCAAGTTAAAGGCAGGCTTACAACCAAGGCCGATATAAAAGGCCTCAAAGAGGGAAAAACTTATTTCTTTGCGGTTACAGCCTACAATAAGAAAGGACGGGAATCGCCCCTGAGCTCCGAGATAAGCGGCAAGCCCGGTGGGAAAGCCCCCAAGAGCCGGAATCAAACGGCACCGGCTTCTATACAGTCTCCGCCCAAGCCCTCCCCCATCAAAATACCTCCAAGATCTTTACAGACTGCTCCTGGAGGAAAGCTGCTCCCTACCAGGTAGACCGGGGACCAAAGATAGGCATTCATCGGGAAGACCAGCCGCCACCGGCGAAGAGGAGGGGGGCCATGACCTATCGATCATTTCCCCCGGGTGGCCGTAGAGTGCTAAAAACCGGTATGATATAGATACAGCGCGATAGCTGCCACCGTCAGACACCAATAGCCGAAATACTTCCACCTGCCCGCCTCGAGCCAGTTGGATAGCCATCTTAGCGCCATAAGTCCAGCCAAAAAGCTGGCAACCATTCCGACAATGCTTGGCAGGAAAAGATCAAACATCCCCGAAGCTCCGAGTGGCGCCGAGCCGTGAGCTGCTATCAGCCGATACACCTCTCTTATTATGACCGGAGGAGTGAGCACGACTACCAGTGCGAAGCTAAACTCCTCGGCTTCCCTTCTTGTGACCCCTGCCAGCAGACCGGTTGAGATCGTAGCACCCGAGCGCGAAAACCCCCTGAAAGGCAGGCACAGCGCCTGCACGGCCCCAATCCACGCAGACTCCCTTAATCCGATGTCGTTGTTTGCCGGCCGAAGGCCTCTTTTTACACGGCCCGAAAAGATTATCAAGATGCCCACCACGGCAAGGGAGATCGCAATGAGGCCCAGATTTCCGAATATCATCTCCACTTGCGCGTGGGGCGTGCCTCGCAGGAAAACCTTTTCAATAATCTCTTTTAGCGCCAGCGCAATAGTTCCGGTCAGAAAGGTGGCGACCGCAACAAGGAAGGCGAAGCTGCGGAAAGCCGCTCCGGATTTGAAATAGCTCTCCTTCCACGCGCGACGGAAATAAATTATTACGGCAAACATGGTCCCGGTGTGAAGCATGACGAGCAAAAGAGTCATCGCGGGAGCGACCGGATTTATACCCATAAGTTTTTCGGCGATTATCACATGCGCGGAGCTCGATACGGGCAAAAGTTCGCAAGCTCCCTGAAGGATCGCCAGTACAATGATTTTGAGAAATATCATCGAGATTTAAACTCCTTGAGGCGGTGAAACGGAAAATTGGCGAGCAATCGCCGAGCATCGGGAAAATAGTGCATCCGATAGCGCGCCGGCAAGAAAATATCGCAGATAAATCAAATAACAGCATATCTTTCTCATCCTTCAAACCATTATTTCCTCCATGGCGGCCGAGGCGGGAATAAACAAGGAATCAGGTTTTGGCTTGGAAGTGGGCTTTTGCGCCGGGGGATCGGACTTGGCAGGAAGTCAGTCGGCGCAACTGCGCGGCTAATTCCTTGGAAACGCAAAAGTACGGCTTACAGCGTTTTGATGGATGTTTTCGGCGCCGCCCAACTTAAAACAGGCGGAGCACTGTACGGCGATCCTTACTCTACCTATCTCGGGGGGTCCTCGGCCTTTATTTGTGACGGCGCCCGAACAATCATCTCCGGGCGACCGCGATAGTTTTTTATAATTCCCGTTACACAAATTTGTTTTCCACCATATAAGGTTTCAGGAGGCTTTTCGAATTTGTTCCTGTCCTCCCCCCAGATCAGCACTGTAAAAAGGTGGGACCGGCCAAGATCCAACAGGGTGGGCTCTCCTTTGGCGCGGGTGGCGTAAAATGCCTTGAAGACTTTGCCGCAAACAGTCTGCTGCTTCCCTATATACTTTCCCGCTTCTTCCGGAGCGATTCCTTGAGCCTGCGCCCTGGGTAGAAACCCTAACAGGACCAACAGAACCAGCGGCGTGACAATCTTTTTCATCGGCGCTCCCCCCCCCACTTGGGCCTGCTCACCTGCAGGATATGGCGCAATACTCAAATTCCCAGTCGGCAAGCCTTTTACGGCAATCGAGAAGGTCCCTCTCCTCCAACCAGCCCAAGCTCGGCGCCACCAGGAACGGACCGTTCATGAAACCGGCCTTGTTGTATGTAAAGGGCTGCCCGTCCAAATCGATCGTTACTCCTCCGGCTTCTGTTACTATTATTTGGCCGGCGGCCGTTTCCCATTCGCGTGTAGCATCCAAGCGCGGGTAGAAATCGGCCTCGCCTTCGGCTATCGCGCAAAATTTTAGCGCGCTGTCCCTCGCCACAGTTACACTGCTTGGCAGCAAATCGATGAGCAACAGGGTATCCGGGGATATATGCGAGCGATTGACAACCACCCGTGTCGACGCCCCGGCGGCTGGACTGCTCACCGTGAGTCGCTGCCGCGCGCTATTTTGTATCTTCCAACTCCCTTCACCTTTAGCCGCAAAATAAAGGGTCCCCCGGACCGGAACGTAGACCGCCCCCAAAACAGGGGCATCCCCTTCGATCAAGGCAATATTGACCGTAAACTCGCTATCGCCCTTTTTTCCTTCACCTGCGCCGTCAAGCGGATCAACGAGCCAGAATCGAGGCAAATCCACTCGGACCGAGCAGGGGGCTTGATCATTTACTCTCGAAAACAAGGGAATATCCCCGCAACACGACCGAAGCCCCTCTGAGATAATCCGCTCGGCTCGATCCGATGCGAGATCAAGTGATACGAGTTCCCCCTCTACCCCTTCGCCCACATCCAGGACAGCCCGTCCCGCTTCCGCCAAAAGAGTGCATATATAATCGAGATTCATGACTTTCCCCCCGGGCTTTGTAGAATTTTCAGGTAGTATATTCGATCGCTCCAAACCGGGCAATTGAACTTTTCACACCCTCACACCCTCCGTATTCCACTTTGTCGCCGTCTCTTAGGCAATATTCATTAAATCAGACATACCGATGGCGTGAACATGGCGCACTTAACGGATAAATGTCTTGATTCCGGCTGGATTATAATCACTGCAACCAGGAGCAGATAGAGGGTAAGTATCCGTATCTGAGCGGTTAGTTTAATTGCCCCCCTGTTTGGCACTAAAGTTGCTCTACCCATCAAAGCGAAAACCAACTCTTTCCTCCTCAAAGCCGACCGGTATGCCCCACTGGTTGGCTTTTGCTTTTCCGGGTGAAAAATCCTGGCACTTCACGACACCTCTCCAATCACCGTGCCGGTACAGGAAGATTCGTAGCCGGGAAGAGCCGAGAGTTCGTCTCGAAGCGAGCGCGTCTGCAGGACGTCGAGGAGGACCTTGACGGCGGGAAGGTCCAAAAAGTCGGAAGGTATCACCAGGTCGCAGCGCACGGCCTCCATGGGAACAAAATCCAACCCGTAGGCCGCGGCTATGGCGCGAAGCCCCGGGGCCGCGTCGGCCATGGAGAACGCCACCATCTGGGCGCAAAGGTTGTGGCTTGGTACAAGCTTATCGTATCCTTCGATCAAATCGCCGGAAATCCCGACCTGGGCCAAACGTTCATCTAAAAGGGTGCGCAAGGCGGCGCCGGGTTCGCGGTTCACAAACCTTGTGCCTTCCCTGGCAAGGTCTGCCACCGACCGGATCCGGCGGGGATTTCCGGGGGAAACCATAAGGCCTTCCTCAAAAAACGAAAAAGCCACAACCATTGACTTAACGCCCGCCATCATCTTTTGCGCAAAAGAGAGGTTCGATTCAACCGATGGCAGGTTATGGAGGTGCGTCCCGGCGATATGAGCGCACCCCGACGCCACCCTTTCCAAGGCAAGCCGACTCGACGCGAAACGGCACTGGACCGAAACATCGGCCGAGCGAAGGGATGCCCGCGCACCAAGGATCGCGAAGGCCGGATCGCAGCCAAGCAGCAAAATCTTCTTTTCGAGCCCGCCATGAAGGAGCTGCACACGGTCGGAATCGGGCGAAAGCACGCCGTCTGCCGCCTCAAACCCGTCATGTAAAAGCCACTTGCCGTCCAGCGGGTAGGCAACCAACCGATCCCGCACGCTGGCAACAGAGACCCTGGTATTTGGCGCAGCTTTTTCGATAAGCGTTACGGGCTTTTCCTCTTCGGAGTCATCCAGGGCAAAAAGGGTTTCAACCCTGCAGCCCAGCTCCCTTGCGATCCTGAGCGCCAGGGCAGTATTGGGCACATACCGCCCGGTTTCCATGTCATAGACGGCCTGGCGCTTGACGCCCACTCGTAACGCCAATTCGCTCTGGGAAAGCCCCTTTGCCTGGCGAACCGGCCTGAGATTACAAACCACCTGATCCTTTTCAATCTTCACGGCGCATCCTCCGCAGTATTTCCGCCGGTCTTCGGGGCGAGAACAACCATGTAACCTTTAACAATAACCCTATATTTTTTACTATACACCTTGACATCCCCGGCGAAAAGCCAAAGAATTAAATCTGGCAATTCTGGAAACCACCTGCACACAGAGGAGAGAAAAGATGAAGCTCAGCGCGAGAAACCTGCTAAAAGGCAAAGTTCTGGATGTAAAGGAAGGCCAAATAATGGCTAAGGTAAAAGTCGACTTGGGGGGAGGCAATATCGTCTCCTCCCTGGTAAGCGTCGAAGCGGTTAAGGAGTTGGACGTAAAAGTCGGCGACGAAATCAGTGTCCTCATCAAGGCCACAAGTGTGATGCTCGCAAAATAGGCAACCCCGGGCGCTCTCGAACCGCCTGCAGGATCTTTTTTATGGACGGCAGGCCCGATTTGCCCCTCCAGGGCGGCAAAGGAGCGCTTGAACATCCCACCCGAAATCTCATCCGACCATCAGCACCTCGATGGTCTCCAGGCTTCTTACATACCGTGGTCCGCTGAAAAAGTCCTGCAGGGAAATGAGTTCCAGGCCGCCCGTGCCGGCGGAAAGCGGTTTTCCGTTTTTTTCGACCAGGACCATTACCCCGCCCCCGATTGGAGTATTGAATATCTCCTGCCAGGAAAAGACCGCCTTGTATCCATCCGGGGCCGAAGCCACAAGGAACATCTTTTTCGTATCGTTGTGATCTTCCTTCAAAACGGCAGCCCTTCCGATCACGTTTTCCAGGAGCACTCCCCGGCAGCTCTGGATTTTTCCAACGGGAGTTCCCTCCCCGCAATTGAGGGCAATGTCCTCTGCCTCCTCCGTTTCCATTCCGCACAGCTCTTCAATGGACAGGAAAAGAGGCTCCTTCACCCTCCCGGTTATCCGGATCCCCCCGGCAAGGACCCCGCCTGGACGCTCGGGAAGCTGCGCGTTGCCCGAAAGATCATTGGAATCCTCACCCTGCCTGGTCTTTATCACACCACTCATGGATTTTCCTCCCTCTATCTCGAGAGCCGGAAGCAAACCGGCAACTCGACCCAAACGGCCACGGGTTTTCCCTGGTAGCGGCCGGGTTTAAATCTCCACTCGCCAATGGCTTCCAGGGCGCTTCGATTGAAAACGCCCACCGGCCGGGCCGAAATGACCGAGGCCCTGGCGACCCTGCCGTCGGACCCTACCAAAAACCTAAGGACCACTTTGCCCGAAATACCCATTTGCCTGGCCTGATCGGGAAATTCCGGTTCCACCTTCTTAATCGGGATCGGCGCTATGTCAACCTGTTTTAAACCGAAACCGCCCGAACCGCCGGTCCCATGCCCCAAACCTCCTCCGCCGCCCCCGCCCCCTCCTCCGCTGCCTGCGCCGGAAAAAGAGCCAACGCCCCCCCCATTGCCGCTACTTCCCGCGCCGGAAGCAGGCCCGGACCCAGCGGGCCGGGCATCGACCGGGGGCGCCTCCCGGTGAGGCTGCGGCTTGGAATACTGTTTTGTGCAATCAGGCGCCCGCACGGCTTTTTCCCTTAGACTGCGGGAGGCAGCAGGCTGTCTTTTCGGGAAAGGCTCAACCGGTTTTGCGGGGAGCGCGGATTTTTTTCGCACCTCGGCTTTAGCTAATCTCTCAACCGACGCCCCCGTCTTTGGCGGGTTTGGTAGAGCTATTTCTCCACCGCCACCGGGCGCAACGGGTCCGGGGGATCCGGCCGCGCCCGGGAAGCCTCCCGCGCCTTCGCCCGCGCCCGCAAGAGTTACCAGGCTTATCGTAACAAATGGCTGCCGGGATACGGAGGGAACGGCAAAGAAAAACCCCGAAAGCACAACCACGGCGGCCACGAGGAGGTGAAAAAAAATTGCAAGGCCCCATCCCAAGGCGGACTCACCACTATATGCCCGAGGGGAGCGCACCCCCCCGAACCCCCATTCACAAACCTCGACATCGCCCACCGGGTTGGGAGCCCCCGGGCGCCCCTCTTCACAAAAGGTCAGCAAAGCCAAGGCGTCATCTATCCCGCACATTGCCGCTTCCCCCGGTTGTCCGCAGCGCCAAAGCTTTCAGGACCCCCGTTTATTTTACACATCAATTTTTCTATTCCACCATATCACGGCCCAGCGCTCGATCCGGGGATAGGGCAATCTCCACCTCCCCTCCTCCTGGACAAGGCAGCCCCGCAGGTAATTCCGGATATTTTCCTCCTCCTTAGGAGTCATTTCGTAAATCATCCAGCGCATCGCATCGAGCGCCTCCTCTACACTGCAATAGCTTTGGTCGTTTCGGGTCAGGGTAATGGCTACATTGGCGTAGATGCCCATCTGGCGCAAAAGGTTGTAGACGATGGTGTAATCGGGCCCCGGGGAACACTTTCTGCCCGCAGCCTCGACCACCCTGCGGTCGAAAGGGCCGTCTTCGACCAGGGCCGCCAGGTAGACCCGCTTTCGCGCCCGGCCTTCGAGCTTTAGAACGGCCTCGCGCAAATCGTCTACGATTAGCGATCTCGACGCTATGGCCACATCGTGCACCCCGATGCCCAGTTTTTCCCAGTCGTCTTGCCACCTGCCCCTTACGGCCCGGATGTTTCCTATCTCATGGTTTCGGCACCGTTTTTCGAGCAGCGAAAGCATCACGGGGGAGGGGTCGAGCGCGGTAATGGAGGTGACCGCAGGGCTCAGGGGAACCGCGAGGGTCCCGGCCGCGCACCCGATGTCCAGCACGCTCCACTGAGGCTCAGGTTTCATGATATCCAGAAACTGGCCTATATAGTCGCTAGCCGCCGCATGGCGGCTAAATTCAGGGGCCCGCCTGTCCCAAAACGTGGGCTCGCGCACCACACCGCCGTGCTTTTTCGCTTGCGTACTTCGCCATAACTCGTTCCAGTCAATTGTCGATATCACCAGGGATTTCCTTGTAATAGCAGTCGCCAACCGCGCACGGTTTGCAAAGAACGCTTCCGTTCCCGCCGACCTGGCGCATGTCCTTAATCGCTTCTCCGCACTTTTGGCAGACACAGGTCTCGAGGGGTTCGCCGGGAAGGTCCTGGGGCCTCACCGCAACCGATACCCGGCGTATGCTAAGAAGGTCCTGCTCGGCCATAGTGGCCAGCGCCTCAATTTGCGCATGCTTCTCATCCTTCATGCCGGTAAGGGTTCGGGCGACCTGCCCGGCCTTTTCGAAAGCATCCGCTTTGACAGATACCCTCACGGCCTTCGAGGTCCGCGCGTCCACAAAGGTCGCCGCCTGCTTCCCGTAGTCCATCATCTTGATGCTTCGCCTGCCCGGGGTCCTGCCGGTAACGGCAATGATGGCGTCAACAGGACACCGGTCGATTTCGACAAATATCACCAGGTCTTTGCCCTCCTTTCCCTTAGGCTCTTTGATGCCCAACTCCCGCAGTCCCGCAAGGGCCATCCGCACCCCTATCACCTGCCCCCCGCAGAGATGGCCGTGCAACCGTACGGCCATCTCCAGCAGGGCCTTGAAATCCCGATTCATCGACATCCTCCTAAACGTGTTATCCGGGCCGTATCGGGGCGAGCGCCGCAGGCAACGGAAAACGGCGCCCCCTTCCCGATACGGCCCCGAGATAACGCGCGCAAACGGATCTCTTGCCGTAGGGCGACGGCAAGAGACCCTTGCAGGCAAGGGCCGCGGGGCGGCGGCCCCGGCGCCTGCAAACCGTTAGTACTTAAACCTCATCTGCACGAAAAACGTGCGCCCCGCTTGAGGGTAGCCTTCTTCGAGCTCCCAGTTCTCATCAAATATGTTGTTGATCCCGCCTTCGAGCGTCACGCCGGGGTAAATCTCATAGATTTCCTTAAAATTTACCAGCGTGTATGCCGACGCCACAGCCGGCGCATAGGAAGCATCGCTATACCGGTTGGTGTCATATTCTACCGAGGCCAGCATGCTCCACCCCTTTACCGGCATGAAGTACTGCAGGTAGGCAAATACCTTGTTATGCGGAAGATCGGTCAAAATCAAAGGGTTCTGGACATTGACGTATTGAAGATAGGTATAATTCATGCCGCCTTTTAAGCAGGGCAGTATTTCCCCGTTAACTCCCAGTTCTCCACCAAAAAAATTCACGTGGCCTTCATTTTGATTCTGGTAGTACACCCCGCCTCCAGGTGCGGGTATGCCCGTCGAGACGTCGAGCACGTAATCTTTTACCACATCGTAGAATCCGGTGGCTTCGACTTGGAGCTTTCCGGCTACAAGGTCCTTGTAGCCCACTTCATAGTTGGTCGCCTTCTCAGGCCTTAGGAGCGGGTTGGGCAACCCGGGTTTAAGACTGTAGGAATATCTCTCCCAAAGAGTTGGAAGCCTCGATTTATCCTCGGCGCTTATGTGGATCGTACCGGTATCGGTGAGTTTATAAAAAAGACCGATCTGAGGGTTCCAGGTGTTAAACGAAAGAAGCGGACCGTTCCCGATATCGAGGGCTTCGATCGTGCTCAGCCAGTCATAGCTAACGCCTACGATCGCATAGAGCTTTTTGGTGAAGTCAACCGTATCTTCTACCCCGAAAGAATAGTTTCTATCTTCATCACGAGTTTTCGACTGAACCGGGATACTCTCCCACGCCGTGTGAACGTCGTCTTTGAAATGGAAGGCGAACTTTATGTCGTTATAAGGAACCAGTTTTGTCCCTGCCTCCATCGAGGCGCCGTACGAGTAGTCGCCATAGCTGCTATCGAATGAATATCCGGGAGGAAACCGGATCACGTTGTAGTTACTGGTGGTAAAGCTATCTATGCTATTATCGTAGGTATCGTAGAAAGCGATCGTTTTTACGTAGCTGTCCCCGCAGATGGCGGTTCTCGAATTGAAATGAACGTCCTGGAAATTCCAATAGGGCCATTGCCACCAGCGGGCGGAATTGTTTGGGTCCGTCCCGACATAAGGTGGATCACCCTTTGCCTCTTCGAGCTTCATAAAGGACAGGGCATACTCGTCGGTGTCGTTTGGCGTAAGCCCGATTTTCGCATGCGCTATCCAGTCGCTGGAGTATGAATTTACCCTTGCGCCATCCCCTTGATAGCCAAGGGTTTTTCCGGGCCCATGGATAGTGGTCGGCGTGAAGCTGTCCGAGAGGTTGAAGTAATCCTGGTTTTCGTAGGAGCCACCGCCTTCAAAGTACCACTTGCCCTGGTTGCTCCCGAAATTCGCAAAGCCGTGATAGCTGTTGCCGGAGCCATACCCGGAACCGCCGTTTACCTCGAATTCCTTCTGCGGCTTCATGGTGACCAGGTTGATGGCGCCCCCCATGGTGTTGGGGCCGTAGAGAACCGAGGTGAACCCCTTGGAGATAGTCATTTCCGAGAGGCCGTACGTTGTAAACTCGGCAAGGGGCGGATAGCCGAAATAGGTATCGTATATCGGAACGCCATCCAAAAAGACCGGGACCTGCCGGGGGCCAAAGCCTCGGATATAGATCTGCGCCTCGTTTCTTGCCCCGACATTGGTAAGCGTTACACCCGGCTCGAGATTAGCCGCTGTCGCCACATTGTTTGCGCCCAAAAGCAGCATCTCGTCCGAAAAAATCCTATCCACCGTCGTGTTCTTGTCCTCTGCCTGATTTCCGAACACTTCGACCTCACCCAGTTGAAACACGTTGTTTTTTTGGGCTTCGCTCTTACCCGCCGGTTTCGCTACGACCGACGCGGGCGGTTGATCGTCTGCAGCCTGCGACACAGGCGGGTCCTGATCCTGCCCGGCGCGCACCCCGGAAACTCCCGCAAAACACAACGTAGCGGCCAGCGCAAACGCGCCGGCGCCCTTTACCAAGCCTCCCATACCCTCTCCTCCTCTGATTCCTAAAAAACTCTACTCTCTCCCGTTTAACTTGACATCAAAATCAGCCCCCCCATGCCAAAAGAGAAACGGCGCTAAAGACCAATACCCACCCGCGTGGCTCACCGGCATCTCACTTTTCGCCTTGATTAAGGCTGGTAAAAGGAGTAGGTGGTATTAATCCAAACACGTCGTTTCGCATGACACCGAGGCTATAGATGTACTTTTTAAATGTCAAGTGCAATTTATTTGCGATGGTTTTTTGCTCCCGCCCCTCGCTTGATACGATGGCGCCACGGGGCGGGCCGCAACGTCCGACGAGCAACGGATGGAAAGGATTTGCATGGGACTGGTTGAGAATCTCTACGATTTCTTCTATAAGAAGGCTCGTGAGACAAAGATTGTCCACGTCTGCACGGGGCTGCGCTACACAGCGGTGGCAACAGAGGACGGAGGAACGGGGGTCGCCTTTACTTACACGGGGGGCGGCGGGTGCTGTCCGAGGCGCGAAGACTACCGGGACTATGAAGGGCAAAGGGCCGATGAGCTGCTGGAACTTATCAAAAGCCCGACGCCGATTCACCGCAGCATGGCGCTTGCGCTAATCAATGCCCTTAACCATGAGAGGGCGGTAAGGCTTCCAGAGGAGCCCTCCGACGACGGTTGGATGGATTCTTTCGCCATTGGCCCGGGGAGCCGCGTCGCCATGGTCGGGTTATTCCGGCCGCTCATGAAGATTTTAAGAAACAGGGGCGCAGAAGTTGAGGTAATCGAGCTAAACGGTGACCACGGGGCGGGAGATTTCGGATTTGGCCGCGTCCTGCATGGCGGGCAGGAGGCCATTTTCTACGAAAAACTACGCGATTGGGCACAGACGCTGATTTTGACCTCGACCTCAATCTTAAACTCCACGGCAGAAGAGGTGCTGGGCGTTGCCGGCCCCGACGTAAAAGCCATCATGATCGGCCCAACCACCCCCATGGCGCCGGAAGCCTTCGCCGGGCTGCGGGTCCGGATGCTGGCCGGGACCGCCCCGGTGGACTGCGAGGCGGTATTGAGGGCGGTGCGCCACGGGGCGGGAACTCCCGTAATTCAGCAGTTTAGCCGGAAGGTATTGATGAATTTGTAAGATTGCATAAACATTTATCGGAATGGGAGATAATCATGAATGGGAATCGGACTTTTCGAAGTGTTTTTGCCGTACTGTTGGGGGTGAGTTTTCTTGCCGGGTTAAATGTTTCGGCAAAAGCGCAGGGAAACGTTACCGTATTTGCGGCCGCCTCGCTTACGAACGCTCTGGGAAATATCGGGAAATTATTTACTGAAAAGAATAAGGCGGCATTTACGCCTTCCTACCTCTCGTCATCGACTTTGGCCAAACAGATCGAAAACGGCGCGCCGGCCAACGTCTTTATATCGGCGGATGAAAAGTGGATGGACTATCTGGCGAATAAAAAACTTATCGATCCCGCCACCCGCTCCAATTTGCTTGGCAACAAACTCGTCTTGATCGCCCCGGTGGGCAGCAAGGTCACCAAGGTTGACATCGCCCCGGGTTTTAACCTCGCGGGGCTCCTTGCGGGCGGAAAACTTTCCATGGGCGACCCGGCGCACGTGCCGGCAGGCATTTATGGAAAGCAGGCCCTGGAAACCCTGGGCGCCTGGAAAAACGTTTCAGGCAGCGTAGCGCGGGCGAGTAACGTTCGCGAGGCGCTTCTTCTGGTTGAACGCGGCGAAACGCCCTTTGGGGTCGTTTATGCCACCGACGCCGCAATATCTAAAAAGGTAAAGGTTGTCGGGGTATTTCCCGAAAATACCCATCCGCCTATCGTGTACCCGGCGGCGCTGGTAATCGGACACGAAACTGCCGAGGCCAAAAGTTTTCTCGAATTTCTAAAGACCCCTCAAGCACGGGCGATTTTTGAAAAATACGGCTTTAGCGTGTTGAAGTAATGAGCTGGTTTAGTCTTACTCCCGTAGAAATCGAAGCCTTGAAGCTGAGCCTGTGGGTATCGGGCTGGGCTGTGGCAGTCAGCCTGCCGTTCGGCGTACTGGCGGCGTGGATGCTTGCGCGGCTAAAATTTCCCGGAAAATCCGTGCTCGACGGCCTGATTCATCTGCCGCTTGTCCTGCCGCCGGTGGTGGTGGGCTACCTGCTGCTGGTCCTTTTCGGGAGCAGGGGCTTTCTGGGCCAGTGGCTTCACAAGGCGTTTGGAATCACGATTATCTTTACGTGGAAGGGGGCGGCTCTGGCATCGGCCGTCATGGCTTTCCCGCTTCTTGTGCGGGCTGTCAGGCTTTCCATCGAAAGTGTTGACCGGGGTCTTGAGGCCGCGGCCCGAACGCTCGGAGCGGGACCGCTCAGGGTGTTTTTCACGGTGACGCTGCCCCTTATGATCCCGGGTGTTATAGCGGGGGGTATTTTGGCCTTTGCCCGCAGCCTTGGCGAATTCGGCGCGACCATAACGTTTGTCTCCAATATCCAGGGGGAGACTCAGACCCTTCCCCTGGCTCTCTACACACTTACCCAGGTCCCCGGCGGGGAGTGGGCCGCGATGCGGCTGTGCATCATCGCTGTGGTCCTGGGGATGGCCGCCCTGGTGGCGTCGGAGTTTTTGGCCAGGCGCTATGCGGCCCGCATGGAAGGCTAAGGGTTTATTTCGTGCTAGATGTCTGCCTCAGGCGACGACAGGGTGAATTTTCAGTCGATGCGACGTTCCGGTCGGAGGCTGCGGGCGTAACCGCGCTGTTTGGCCGCTCAGGCGCTGGCAAGACCTCGATCATCAACATGGTCGCAGGACTCGTTCGCCCCGACGAGGGTCACATTATCGTTGGCGGACGCTGTCTGTTCGACTCCAATACGACGATCGACCTTCCGCCCGAAAAGCGGCGCGTTGGCTACATTTTTCAGGAAGGGCGGCTTTTTCCCCACCTTTCGGTACGAGCCAACCTTACTTACGGCATGCGCCTTACCCCCAGACACGAGCGATACGTCCAGTTCGACCAGGTCGTAGACCTTCTCGGAATCGCGGGACTTGTCGACCGCCGGCCGACAAAACTCTCGGGTGGAGAAAAGCAGCGCGTGGCAATCGGCCGGGCGCTACTGACGAGCCCTTCCGCCCTGCTCATGGACGAGCCGCTGGCCTCCCTTGATTTTGCAAGAAAAGCCGAGGTCCTGCCCTTCATCGCCCGCCTGGCGGCCGAGTTTTCCATTCCCATTCTTTATGTGAGCCATTCGCTGGAAGAAATCCTAAACCTGGCCGATGTCATGGTCGTGCTGGACTCCGGCCACACGGTCGCATCGGGAAGGATCGAAGAGCTCATGAGCCGCAGCGACCTTCAGAGTTTGACGGGCTATACCGATTGCGGCGCCGTACTGTCCACCGTTGTGGAATCGAATAGCGAGGCCGACGGCATAAGTTATCTGCGCTATCCGGGAGGCGTTTTGAAGGTCCCGCGCCTTGCGGCCTCCAACGGATGCCGAGTGAGGGTGCGCATAGAGGCAAGACACGTGGCCATAGCCCTTGTCCCCCCGGAAAAGACCAGCGTGCAAAACATCCTGCCGGGAACCGTTGAGGAAATTACCTTCGCGAATGGCTCTTTTGTGGACGTAAAGCTCGATATCGGCTGTCCACTGCTGGCAAGAATCACCCCGCTGGCGCTAAGAACACTCGAGTTAAAGCCGGGCCAGAAGGTTTTCGCCATTATAAAAAGCGTTGCGGTTTCCCACGGGGTGCTATGGCCAAGCGGACCGGCAACGGCGCCTTAAGCCCGGTTTACGACACGTCTTTCGCTCGGGGCTAGTCGGGCGCCCGGGCGCCCCGCGCGTCAAAGCCCACCCCCCCAGATGCTGTTATATGCTAAAAAAACACAAAAAAAACAGGCTTCATTTTCATAAAATACCCATTTGTCATAGC
>JARLHO010000155.1 GCA_031292215.1 Syntrophobacteraceae bacterium
CGGGAAGGATAACCACGGCGTCGATGAAAAAAGGATGATTCGCCATGACCTCCCGCACGGCCAATCGAAGCGAATCCACATGGTCCAGCAGCGTCGTTTGGTCTCGCTCGGCCAGGTTGACCGTGAAAAAATATGTCCCTGGTGCAATATTGGGGCGTCGGTATCGCATCCGGAGGCCGCCTGGAGGAAATGTTGGGGTTCGCTTTGGGCTCACCCCAACCTACGGGTTAGTGGCTGCCGGCTACCAGTTTTTCCAGAGGAAATGTTGGGGTTCGCTTTGGGCTCACCCCAACCTGCGGGTTAGTGGCTGCCGGCTACCAGTTTTTCCAGGGCCGTGTAGGGCTGGGCGCCTACCGCCCTGCGGCCTTGGACCAGGAAGGTGGGAACCGCGGTGATCTCGCAGCGGCGAGAATAGCTCCAGTCCTCTTCGACCGCCTGTTTGAAGGTCCCCTTGGACAAAACTTCTTCCACTCCTTTTAGGCCCACCGATTCCGCCAGTTCGACCAGGACCGGAATCTTGGCAATGTTTAGGCCGCGAGCGAAGTAGGCGTGAAACACCGCCATGTGGAACTCCTCTCCCTTGCCCAGAGACTCTGCCCATTTCCCCGCCTCCTGCGCCCGCCGGCTGTTATACGTCATGGTCCTCGGGCTAAAGGGCAGGCCGCATTCCGCGGCAACGGATTCGAGCCGTTTCATGACAGAGGCAATATCGATGTCTCTTCCGGCGAAAAGTTGCTCCAACTCCAGCCCCTCCTCAGGCGTCTCCGGATGGAGCGGAAAGGCTATCCATTTCACGGCGAGACCGAATTGGGACTTAAGCTTTTCAATACGCCCGGTACTGAAGTAGCACCAGGGTCAGCCATAATCCGAGAATACTTCCAAAATAATTTCGCTTTGCTCCGCCATATCCGTGTCTCCCTTGTTTGCATCCATGTTGAATTCTTTGCGCCCCTGCCGCAGCGCTTGGGAAAAGTGAGAATTGAACCACAGTTACGGTTCAATTTCAATGTAGCGGAAGCCTACAATACTGCGGGTTTTCGGTCAAGGCGGGGTTGGGCGAAAAGAGGTCCCACCGGTTTGTACAAAAATTATCAAAGGGATGCTATTTACTCTTATGCTGATAACGGTGACTGTGCTATACAGTTTAACCACTCAAAAACTGAGGTTCTGTCGATTAAGATACCGGCGCGCGGAGCTCAGGTTCGGTTTCTATCTAATTCTACCAAGCCATCCATCGCTATCGACAGTGTGGTCCGTGTTTTTATCTATTGCAGGCGCAGTGGTATGCCTTACAGGAGAGTTAGATGAAAAGTACAGAGACAACGGCAGGAAAGTACAGCGAGGCTTTCAACGAGTCGATAAACGATCCGAGCTCTTTTTGGGGAAAAGCCGCTCAGGAGGTGGCCTGGAAAACTCCTTACGAGCGGGTCCTAGACGATTCCAACCCTCCTTTCTACAAGTGGTTTGTCGGCGGGGAACTAAACACCTGCTACAATGCGTTGGATTTTCACATCGAACAGGGGTTTGGCGATCGCACGGCGGTTATCTACGACAGTCCGGTCACCGGCACGGTCAAAAAGTTCAGCTATCTGGAAGTAAGGGACAGGGTCGCTAAGATTGCCGGCATGTTAAGGGGGCTGGGCGTAAAGAAGGGCGACCGGGTAATCGTCTATATGCCCATGATTCCTGAGGCTCTTATGGCGATGCTTGCCTGCGCCAGGCTGGGGGCCATTCATTCGGTGGTCTTCGGCGGTTTTGCTCCCAAGGAACTCGCCGTTCGCATCGATGACGCCAAGCCCGGGGTAATGCTTTCGGCCTCCTGCGGCATTGAGGGCAAAAAGGTAATCGACTACAAGCCGATGCTCGATGAAGCAATCGAGCTGTCTTCGCATAAGCCCGACAAGTGCGTGATCTTCCAAAGACCCCAATCCCTGGCGGAGCTAAAGCCGGGGCGCGATCTGGACTGGGCCGAGCTGGAAAAGAAGGCCGAGCCGGCGGATTGCGTGTGGGTAAAGGCTACCGACCCCCTCTACATTCTCTACACCTCGGGTACGACCGGGGTGCCCAAGGGGGTGGTGCGAGACAACGGCGGCCATGCCGTCGCGTTGAAATGGACCATGAAGCATCTGTATGGAATCAATCCCGGTGAAGTGTTCTGGGCGGCCTCCGATGTCGGCTGGGTCGTGGGACACTCCTACATCGTTTATGCCCCGCTTCTTCTGGGGGCAACGACAATAATGTTTGAAGGAAAACCGGTGGGGACCCCCGATCCGGGCGCTTTCTGGCGAGTGATCTCCGAGCACAAGGTAAAGGCCCTTTTTACCGCTCCCACAGCGTTTCGGGCCATTAAGCGCGAAGACGCCAAGGGAGAATATCTGAAAAAGTATGACATCTCCTGCTTTGAGACCCTGTTTCTAGCCGGCGAGAGAACGGACCCCGACACCTATTTCTGGGCCACCGACATGCTCAAGGTTCCGGTGATAGATCACTGGTGGCAAACCGAGACAGGCTGGGCGATTTGCGCCAACTTCCGAAATCTTGAGCTCTTCCCGATAAAGGCCGGGTCCGCAAGCAAACCGGTGCCCGGATATAACGTCAAGATTTTGGACTCGACGACCGGCAAGGAGTTTGGAGCAAACGAGCAGGGCGTTATCGGCATAAAGCTCCCCCTGCCTCCCGGAAATCTGCCCACCCTGTGGCAAAATGACAAGAAGTTCGAGGAGTCCTACACCAGCGCCTACCCCGGATATTATTTCACAGGAGACGGCGGCTATGTGGACGAAGACGGCTACATATACATCATGGGCCGGGTCGATGACGTCATAAACGTGGCCGGCCACAGGCTTTCGACCGGGTCCATGGAGGAAATCGTCTCCCAGCACCCAGACATTGCCGAATGCGCTGTAATAGGGGCCGAAGACCAGTTGAAGGGCCAGCTCCCGATCGCTTTTTTTGTCACCAAAATGGGTGTGAAGCGAAGCGCCGAGGAGATATCCGCGGAACTGGTGCAGATGGTTAGAAAACAAATCGGCCCTCTTGCCTGTTTTAAGAGTGCGGTGGCCGTTCCGCGGCTGCCAAAGACCCGGTCGGGAAAGATCTTGCGCGCGACCATGAGAAAGATCGCCGACAGCCAAACATATAACGCCCCGGCAACGATCGAAGATCCGACTTCTCTTGATGTAATAAAGGAAGCGGCACAGAAGATGGGGTACGCAAAATAAGCCGGAGTTAACAGTTAGCGCCAAAAATAAAGTCCCGTGCGCTTTTGCGCACGGGGCTTTATTTTTTGGAAGAGCCGTCTTTTGCCCGGTTTTTGCGGATATCCGGTGTGTGCCGTGCCTCCTGGCCTTCAGTGGCAGTGTTTTTCACCAGCCGGTAATGTATCGTCACCACTCCGGAGCTTGAGGGCGAGAGTTTAATCGATGGCGGGGTGAGGACTATTTCAGCGGTGGTGGTCGTCCCCGATTTCGGGAGGCCGTCCAGGCGCACCGGGCAGGTATAGATCGTATCCACCTTATCGAGGGCCGTGCTGCCCCCTACCACCTTTACTGCCGCAGGCGTCACGCTCACGTCCGCCAGATCGGTATCCGGGGGCAGGTGGCCGGTCCAGTCCACCTGGACGGGAATCATCTTGGTCGCCGGGCTATCCAGGGTCACGACGATTGTGGAGGGCTTTATCCTGTTTAGCGAAATCCCGGGAGGCACAATGACATCATCCTGGGTTATGGCGAAGGTATTGCGGCCCTTGGTGGCTTTGCTGAGGTCGACTCGCACCGCGACCTGCTCGGGGCCAAGAGATCTTATGAGAGCGCTCGACCCGAAGAGCTGGAGGCGCGCTTCATCTACGGAAGTATCCAGGATATCGTAGCTTGCCGGCCGGTTAACGTACTCGATCGGTACATTTAAAGCGATGATGGTGTCCTGGCCGCGAGTAAAGGCGAGCCATATTCCCGAGATTATCAAAAAGGAGATGACCCCGGCTGTCGCAAGCTTTAGCCGTTCTCGCTTGCGCTGGCGGGCGGGGCTGATTTCGGGCATCTTCAGGTGTTTTCTAATTGCCTGCGCCAGGGCCCGCTCGTCGGCCACCGGGATTATGTCCCGGCCGGTGGCAACACTCACCTTCCCGCGCTCCTCGGAGACCACCACGACAAGGGCGTCGGCGGCTTCGGCCAGTCCCATTGCGGCCCTGTGCCTGGTCCCGTATTCGGACGGAAGGTCGTGTCTGTGGGTGAGGGGCAGAAGGGCGCATACCTCGACTATCTGCTCGCCCTTGACTATGGCCGCTCCATCATGGACCGGCCCCTTGGGCCAGAATATGCTCAGAAGCATCTCGTTGGACACCTGGCCGTTCCACGGAATCCCCCCGTGTACCACCTCGCCAAGGTCCTGGTTGCCGGGGAAAACGAGCAGGGCGCCGATCCGCTTTTTCGCCATCTCGAAGACGCTGTCGGTAATGATATCAACAGGGGTGCGCTGCTCTCTGCTGGGCAACCCCCACAGAAATGTCTTAATGTTTCGCACCTGGAGGACGGAGCGGATTTCATTGCGAAATACGACGATTATTATAATGGCCGCGGCCGCGGTTATGCCGCGTATCGCCCAACTGGTGAGAATAAGTCCCAGGCTTGCGGCAAGCTCCTGGGCCAGCCACAATGAGGTGATGCCCACCAGGACGCGAAAGGCGTTGGTGCCCTGAAAAAGTATATACACCCGCAGCAGGATATAGCTGTTGATCAATACATCGACTATATCCTGCCATCGAATGGAGGTAAGAAAGGTCAAAAAACCGCCCATTACATAAACCCCGGCCTTCAATCTGTTATGCTGAAGCGCAGGACAGCGAAAACGCGCCCGGTCTGGTCGACTACTTCAACCCGCCACGGTCCCTTGTCGGTCTCCCTAAGCTGGATTACGCTGTAAGTGGACCACTTTTTCGGATATAAACGCAATCGGGTCTGGGTGCTCAGCTCGTCGCGATGATACCACCTGTGGTAGACAACGGTGTGGCGCGGCACGGTATCGAAAGATGTATAGCAGCACACCTGGCCGGAGGAGACCGAGAACACCACGCCGGAGCTTATCGGGGTAAGGTTTTCGACTCGCTGGCACATGACTGCCTGTTTGAGATGGAGTTGCTGGTCGGGCAGGGCTTTGGCGGTTTGTGGCCGTTCCTGCGCCAGCGCCGGTGAGCCATGGCAGGTACAGATCATGAACAAAAGTGTCGACAATACATGCACAAGTAGTTTCATGGAAGAACTCCCCGGCAAAATCGACCAGGAGCAAAACCGGCTTTGGCGAGAAGGTAAAGCGTGGCTTGGCCTCGGGTCAAGCCCTCTTGCGCCTGCCGGGTTGTCCCCTGGCTGGATCGTTAAAACATTATCAAAGGACCTCGGATGCAAAAGACAGATTTGCCTGGGTTTCAAAGATACCATTCCCCCATTTTTCGTCAAGGCCTATCGTGAGCGGAGGGCGGAGGGGCAAGGGGGGGGGGAGGAGGCAGAGCAAATGAATCGCACGTGTTGTGAGAACCCGCCTCACCCAAAGGACCTTCCACTGCGGGGCGCGGGGGGCGTCGCAGGGGCAATGGGCCTTTTCGCCTCTTCGCGACGAGGCGATCGCTGTGGGGGGGAGGCGCAATGATTAGACGCTATCCCGAAGGGCCGTTAACCGGGGTGGGGGCGATCCTGTTTCGCGAAACGGAAGTGGTTTTGGTAAAAAGAGGCCGCCCGCCCGCTGCGGGCAAGTGGTCGCTCCCCGGGGGACTGGTCGAACTGGGCGAGTCCCTCGATAGCGCGGTCCGAAGGGAGGTCCTGGAAGAGACTGGACTTGCGGTGAGAACCCTGGACCTTGTGGCCGCCCTCGACCGGGTCATATTCGACAAAGAAGGCCGAATCGAGTACCACTACATCCTCTTGGACTTTCTTTGCGAGGTCGTTGGCGGAGAACTCGAAGCGGGATCGGATGCCGACCAATGCCGTTTCGTCCCCGTGGAGGAACTTGGCCGCTACGACATGACCCGGGGGACTAAGCAGGTGATACGGAACGCGCTCGGACGTGCGGCCGCACTCCGCGAACTGCCCCCCGTCTACTGCGCCGGGCAGTGAGGGCGCTTTGCGCAAAGGCAAAAGGCTATCGGTCTTCTACCTTTTACCTTGCCACCGGGTGAAACGGGGTCGTTCTGATCCTTGCATCGCAGATCTCGATATCGCATCCTTCGACAAACACCGGGTTTAGGTCCATTTCCTGGATTTCCCCGTGTTTTTCCATGAGGTTTGAAACCCGCAGGAGAAAGTCTTCGATGGACGAAATGTCGACGGTTCCGCTCCTGGGGTTTTTAAGAGCGCTATAACTTTTCAACTCCTCGATCATTTCCCTTGCGTCCCTTGACTCGATCGGGACCAGCCTGAAGGAGACATCCCGTATAGCCTCGGCAAATATCCCCCCGAGCCCGAACATCACAACGGGGCCGAATTGCTCGTCCCTTCGCGTTCCCACTATCAGCTCGAATCCCCTTCCCATGCGCTGTACGATGGCCCCTTGGACCCGCTTTTCGGGATGGTTCGCTCGAAAAGATTTGACTATTTCCGCAAACGCCCGCCTTACTTCCCCCTCGCTTTTTAGTAAAACCCGTATGCCTCCCGTTTCGGTTTTATGAATGACGTCGGGGGAGCAAATCTTTAGCGCCACCGGAAACCCCATCTTTTCGGCCGCCCCCGCAGCCTCGTCTTCCTCGCGCGCCAGAACGCTTTCGAGCACCCTCAGCCCTTCCCCCTCAAGGAAGCTAAGAGCGTCCACCCCAAGCAAAAGCTTTTCCATATCGATTTCTCCAGTCGTTTTCTCGGTGAGCTGTTCCAAACGTTTATGCATGCACCGAGCCGAGCAGGTTGGCCCTGAAAAGATCCCCCATGACCGCTCCGGCCCTCTCCGGGGAGGGAACGATCGAAATGCCGTTAGCTCCGTCCATCTGCTCGATCTCTTTGTCCCAAATGCAGAGGGGGGCCGTAAAGACCGCAGCCACAGGTTTTTTGAAAGGCGGAGCGGTTTTGAGGTACTCCGCCAGCGCTTTTGCCAGGCCCACGTTGGCCGAGGCAAACATCGCGATGAAAATGACCCCGTCTGTGTTTTGGTCTTCGACTGCGGCCCGGAGAATATCGAGGCTGCCTTTGGCGTCATACCAGGCAGGCCCCATGTCGACCGGGTTGGAGCGAATCGCTATCGGGGGAAGGAGCCGGTTTATGATCTCCTGAGTCTTTTGCGAAAAACGGGCAAGCTTAAGGCCGGCCTTTTCGACGGCGTCGGCTGCGATCATTCCAGGGCCGGCCTGGCCGGAGAGAACGGCGATGCGGGGCCCGGTAAGGGGCGCACACACATCGAGGGCCTTGGCCGCATCGATCATCTGCTCCGCGGAGCCGACTTCGAGTATGCCGGCCTGGCGAAGCGCCCCCTTCCAAATCTGGTAGTCGCCGGCAAGGGAGCCGGTATGGAACCTGCTGGCGCTGTCTCCTTTTTCACTTTTCCCGGACTTATAGGCGATTATGTGTTTTTTGCCCCTGGCGATTCCGGCCGCCTCCAGCAGTTCCCTGGGATTATCCAGCCCTTCTATGTACAGGGTTATCACCCGGGTGGCCTCGTCTTCTTCGACCAGGTATTTGATCAGTTCGGGGAACCCGACGTTTAAGCGGTTTCCAAGGCTCATCAGCAGGGATACGCCCATCCTTTGTTCCATACCCAAAAAGCCGCACAGGTGACAATACCCCCCGCTTTGGCTTATAAGAGCTATGCCTCCCGGGTTCATCCGGGAAAATTCCGGTGTGAAAGAGGCGTTTACCCCGAAGCCCAGGTTAACGTATCCAAAGGTATTGGGGCCGATCACCGGAAGGTCGTAGAGGCGGGCTATCCTTCCTATTTCCTCCTGGAGGGCCTCTCCTTTGGAATCCTCTATTTCCCGGAAGCCCGCGGTGATAAGAACTACCCCTTTTACCCCCTTTTCCCCGCATTCGTGAAGGGTCTCGGGCACAAACGGGGCAGGCACAACTATTACGGCAAGGTCTACGGGTTCGGCGACCGCGCCAAGAAAGGGGTGACACTTTATGCCCCATATTTCGGCGGCCTTGGGATTTACGGGAAAAATCCGCCCTTTGTACTTGCCCTCGACCAGGCTTTTCATGACGTGATAGCCAAGTTTATCGAAACTGTTGGACGCTCCGATAACCGCCACTGATTCGGGGCGGAAAAGACCTTTGAGTTTTGAATGCATGATGTCGGTTCCTCCTGGCTCACATGTCCAAAAAGCGATTATCCACTCCAAATCTCATATCACAGTCGAAGCCGGTCCGTCTCGATCAAAGAATGGCGTCTCCTATAAGGATCTTACAATTACCCACACATACGCCCACTTACCCCTTACCGGAGATTTGCCTGGAGGGGCTTGGCTTGATCGCCCCCCTTCTTTGCAACGGGGGGTTGGGGGGATTTCAAGTCCGTTCGTACAGCACGAAAGCCTGAGTACTGATAGCCCTAAATTTGCGAGGGCCTTGTCTCTGATATCATCTTTTGCCCTGCCGGCATCTGTTGTCCACCATCAAGGTCTACCACCAAATAGCTGCCCATGGCTTTCTGAGAAAATAAAACCCGACCATTGAGTTGTTTTTGCCTGACTTTGGGCCAGAGAGCCTGTTTTGCATCGGTCATCCTCTTGCGCAATTCTCTCGCGAATGGTTTGAGGCTGCTGCTAAAGGGAACCATTTAAAAAATTCCCCCGGGCCCGGAGCGTCTAAGTCGACCCTCGGTCTTTGACCGGATTGTTGCCCCCCCCGGACTGATATGTATGGGACAGTCGTTTCGTTTTTTCCGGCTCTGGAAGAGGCAGGAGAGTAAATCCCCCCAACCCCCCTTTGCAAAAAAGGGGGGTGATTGAGCCAAGCCCCTTCTTGCACTTCTCCGTTAACAAGAGGCTTCAGGAGCTAAATGAAGACTCCCCCAAGCGATGGGTTGCGTTTCACCCATCTACAAGCCCTCCAGGCCAGGTGAGCCGAAGGATGGGTGGAGCAAGGCGCAACCCGTCGGATTAATCATGGACGCAGCTTGGTATTAAAGGTCTTTCGCCTCACCACCCTGCCTCATGAAGTGCGGGGAGAAGACAAACTTTTCTCCCGGTCCCGGCCGGTCCCGTTTCCCTGGATCAAAGCCGCGCAGTGTAGCAGCTCCGAATGGATTTCCGAGATGGAATCGAGTTTGAGGCTGAGTTCGCCAAGGCTTTTTTCCACGTTGATTTTGCCTTCCCGGTGAAGGGCTAGGGCCTTTTCAAACGAGACGCGGATCCCGGCAAGTGTTAGGTCTATCTTTTCGTTTAGTGACTTTTGAAAATCCCCGATGGTGGAGTTCACCCTGCTTATGAGGTCGTAGCGCACCCTTCCGCAATGCCTGTCCAGAAGTTCCGTCAACGATTGCTTCATGCCCTTTAGAATCATCTTTTTGGCCAGAAACCGCGGAATTGCCGAAGTCGCGGCGAGCTGAATCAGTTCGAGCCCCACCGGGTCGTCTTGCAGCAGAAAATAGAAATCGCTTTTCCTGCCAAGTCCCTCGACGGAAGTAAACGGCTTTAGCGTGAGCGCAAATATATCGCTGGTAAGGATCAAAATACGCTCGATAATCGAGTTTATCTTGCGCGCAAATTCCCCGTGGGCATCTTCGAGCCTTGAGGATAACTTTTCCGCGATCTGTTTTCGCCAGGGAGTAAACGTTTCTCGAATGGATTCGAAGACGAATTGCCGGAGTTCTTCTCGTAGTTCGCAGCTCCCGCGGCGCACGCATTCCCCGTACTTTTCTTCGAGCCCCTGCTCAAGCCGGGGCAGTTGGTATTTTTTAAACCCTCGTATCTCTTCGTCTAGTCCCGAGGTAATCTTGCCCAGGTGGCCCTTTAGCAGGAACTGGTTGTTTTCGCGCTCCTTTGCGATCTCTTCCATTTCCTGCTCGAAGCGTGCGATCTTCATTTTGAGTTCTTCAAACGGGAGCTTTATGGCTTCCTGCTCGAGTCGAAAGGAGATGGTCTCATCGCAGATTAACTTTAGCAGGTTGTTTACGACCGAGCCAAGAAATACCTGGCCCTTTTCGCGGGCAAGGAAATCGAGGAGCTTTTTTTCAAATTCGGGGAGCAGGCTACGAGCGAGCATGTCGTCATCTCCGGCGAGCTTGGCTTCGAGCGCGCGGCGGGCTGAGACCGGATAGATTCTCACTTTTCCGGCGCCGACTTCCTCTTCTATGACTTGCGCTGTAAATTCGAGCGACTCCTGCCGGTCGTTATCGTCTACCTGGTCAATTTTATTGAGCACGAAAAAGACCTTGTCCACAAAATCGCGGACATCTTTGAGGAAATGGTGTTCGCTTTTGGAAAGGGGCGGGTCGACCGAAACGACAAATATTCCCGCATCCACATAGGGAAGGTAGGCGTAGGCGGCCTCGGTGTTGTGGCTGTATACCGAGCCGGCGCCCGGGGTATCGATGATGCGCACCCCGCCCCGCAGATACTGCGAAGGGTAAGAAACGGTGACTTCTTTCACCCCCTTTTTGTTTTGCGGATTTTCCCGCTCGGTAATAAATGCCGGAAGAGCGGCAAGATCGACTTCTTCGATGCGGCCGCTCAGATAGTGGACTGCCACCTTGAGCTTTTGCCCGTATCGCAGGATCGTGACAACGGAGGTAAGGGGAACGATCGCCGTCGGCAGGATCTTTTCACCCAGAAGGGCGTTTATGAAGGTCGATTTACCACGCTTGAACTCGCCGAGGACCACAAGGTTGAAGGCTTCTTCTTCGAGCTTGGTCCTCGTCTTGCCGATGGATTTGGCGGCCGTGCCGCGCACGGTGTCCTCGAGCCGGGCCAGGATTGCAAACAAAGAGTCTCTAAGCTTCGCATAGTCGAACATGGGCAAACCTCCGGGGAGATTACATGAGATCCGAGCTTCCACATCCGCTAAGGGCCAAAAAAAAACTTCCGCCTCGCGAAAGAAGCAGAAGTCATCATCCCCTTCCAGGGGAAGGGGCGGTTCAGGTGGAACTTCATCACCTTTTCCTCAAGCTATCAGTAAGAATCGATGATGTCAATTGATGATGCCGGGAAAAACTGGAAATCCGCGCCCGAGCGTACTCGAAGGATTCGCATCAAAAAGGATTTAAACGCACCCGGCGCCCCCGCACGGGGAGCATGGTCGATTCGCCCCGCAAGGGGGCTCTTGCAGGACCGGTCTATGCGAGTTTTCGCAGGAAGTCGTGGAGAAGGTCTTCGGCCCGGCGACCTTTGAGGCGGGCGATATTTACCAGGCGGGCAAAAAGGCCGCCGAGGGCATCTTCGAAGCCTTGGCCCTCGCCTTGGAGACTTTCTTCGAGCGCAGCGCTTTCCCTTGCGAATTCACGCACCTGTTCGGGGAGGCCGCTCCATCGGGCGCCCTCGTCCGGCGATAGGCGGGAAAGCACCCGATAGGCGCGCATGAGGGCAGGAAGAGATTCCGGCACGGGATCGGCGGTTTTTCCGGCCGTTTTCTTTTCGCAGGCCTTGATTTTTTCCCAGTTTTCCTTGACCTCTTTTGTCGAAGCGACCCTGGTATCCCCGAAGACGTGGGGATGCCTTCGGACCATCTTCTCGCAAATGAGCCCGCAGACATCTTCGAGGCCGAAATCCCCCCGGCCCTCATACAAACGGGCGAGGAAAAACACCATAAAGAGCACGTCTCCCAGCTCCTCTGCGACCTCTTGCGGACTTCCAGCCCTTATCGCCGCAGCGGCTTCGTGAGACTCTTCGACAAGGTAGGTCTGAACGGATTCGGGGGTTTGTTTGCGATCCCACGGGCAGCCGTTTTCGCCAAGCAGCCGTTCGATGATTTCAAGGATTTGCTCCATTGCGTTACAGCGATCAGTTTTTGCTGTTTCCACCTTTTTCCTTTGAACCGGCGCGGCTGCCGACAAGGGAGCCGACCAGGCCGGATGTTCTTTGAGACACCATTTCTTTTAAGTCCTTCTGCTTGCTGGAAAGCTCGCCCTGAACATTTGCGGGCGCGAGTTCGAAGAGAACACGCGAGGCCCCCTTGATCGAAGGGGCAAGTTTTGAGCCGGCGATAAGCGTTGAATCGCCCCCGAATGAAAACAAGGTAAGAATCGAGAACGCAATGATCGCAAAGAGCAGCGCCTTGGTAAATCCGATCATGGCGCCCCAGAGCCGGTCGACAAACCCCAGGCCGACGGTGCGAAGGATCTTTGCGACCCAAAAACCCGCGACCGCAACGCAAAACCAGGTCAAGACAAAAAGCAGCACAAAACTTACTGGGCGGGCAACGGTTACGAGGGAAGAAAACTGTTTTATGAGCAAAAAGCTCACCGGGATGTACTGATAAGAGGCCACGAGGAAGCCGGCCAAAATGCCCGCGACTCCAAACAGCTGGGAGACGGCTCCGCGCATGAAACCCCTAAGGACCCAGAAGCCCGCCGTGCAGATCAGTATCCAGTCCAGTACATTCATAGAATCGACCACCGCCTCCGGGGGAGTGATATTCCCTGTATCTTGGCAGCAATTTTTTCGGCTGGCAAGGTAAATCCCCTTTCAATCCACCGCCGCTGCTCTCTTAAATAATCCGAGCCGAGGATATTCGGGTTCCGTGCAATTGCAATATCGCATAAAGAGTCTGTTGTCAGGGCAAAATTTGCGTGATAATAATGTTGGTTTCGAAAAATTAGACTATTTGGAAATAGATCCTTTGCGAAGGCGAAAATACTTTGGCCCAACCGCTTGGCAACAGCAGAAACGAACCCGGCAGCCACTCCCTGCAGCTCACCTTCGAGGACAACCGCTCGCTTCAGTTACTTTGCGGAGAGCAAAACGCGCATCTTAAGACAATCGAAAGGCAACTTGGCGTCCGGCTGCACCTGCGGGGAAACCAGATAACCGTATCGGGGGCACGGGCGGAGGCCGAGATCTGCGAAAGGCTCCTGGGCGAACTCCTGGACCTCATAAGGCGGGGCTACCCTCTCTATGAAAGCGACATCCTGTTTGCGATTCAGGTGCTGCGAGACAACATCAACCGGCGGTTGGGAGACATTTTTCTCGATCAGGTGTTTATCGCTTCCAACAAAAAGACTATCAGCCCCAAGAGTGTCAAGCAGAAGGAATACATAGATTCGATTCGCAGCCACGACATCGTGTTCGGCATCGGGCCGGCGGGGACGGGGAAGACATACCTCGCCATGGCCACAGCGGTTGCAGCACTTACCAAGGAGCTCGTCCGGCGCATCGTGCTGGTTCGTCCGGCCGTTGAAGCGGGGGAGAAACTGGGGTTTTTGCCAGGAGATCTCGCCGAGAAGGTAAACCCCTATCTTCGACCTCTCTATGACGCTTTGCACGACATGATGGATTTTGAGCGGGCAAGCAACCTGATTTTGAGGGGAGTGATCGAGGTGGCCCCTCTTGCCTTCATGAGGGGGCGAACGTTAAACGATTCCTTCGTTATACTCGACGAAGCCCAGAACACTACCGCCGAGCAGATGAAGATGTTTCTCACCCGGCTGGGCCTGGGATCCAAGGCGGTCATAACCGGAGACATAACACAGATAGATCTGCCGGAAAACAAGCCTTCGGGCCTGGTGGAGGCGATCGGACTGCTGCAGGGAGTAAATGGAATTAGCATGGTCCATTTCACAAAGCGTGACGTGGTGAGGCACAGGCTGGTTCAAGACATCATCGAAGCCTACGAAAAATACGAAAAGGCAAAACCCCCGACCACCAGGGACGCCGAGAGAAGCTGAATATGGAAAAGGACAAAAGGGAGATCAGGCGGGGAAGCCTTGCATCGGCTGCCAAATTTATTCAAGGGCTGGTCCCCTGCGACCTTAAGAACTATTTGTGCCAAAAGTGGGTTCTTCTTGCGGGGGTAAGCATTGTCATAGCGACCCTGGTAAATCCATTGTTCATGGTCCAGAATCCACACTACCGGCTGGGCCAGATAGCGGATCGCAATATAAAGGCAAAGCATGATTTTTTGGTGGAAGATGAGGCTGCGACTACCAAAAAACGAGAAGAAGCGGTCCGAATCTCGCCCCTGGTCTACGATTATGACCCCGACATTACAAAGAGCATCGTCGAAAAGCTCCGGGCATCGTTTAAGGCGATGCGCACCGCCGCTTCAAGCGTAAAATCCGAATCTCCCCCTTTAGCCCCCAACCAAACCGTAAGCCCTGCCGAAAAAACTCCCTCGATCGCACCGCGCAACCCCGACCGGATCCTCCAGGAGAAGGAAGATTTCGAAAAAGAGTTGGGATGTCCGGTTGGCGGCGACGTTTTCAAGTGTCTTGTCCAGACGCAGTTTAGCCTGGACGTTGAGGAAAAGATCCAAAACCTCGTAAGGACAATGATGGACCGGGGGATTGTCGCCAGCAAGGCGTGGGGGCGCGACCCGAGTAGAGACATCCTTATCCGCAAGTCGGGGAGCGAAAAAGAGACCCTGGTGCAGCCGCCCTTTCCCTACCCGGACATAAACGAGGCGCGCAAAATGATCGTTATGCAGGCGCTCGAACCAGGCCGGGACGTAAGAGAGCTCATGCTCATCTCCGCGGTTGTGTCCTCTTTGCTAAAGCCCAACATGGCGTTTAACCTGGAGGCCACGGAACAAAAGCGCCACCAGGCCTACTCGGGCGTTAAGCCCATCTTCATTAAAATCGCTCGCAATGAAATGCTGGTGAGGGAGGGGCAGCTCATCGGCCACGAGGAAATGCTAAAGCTTAAATACCAGTTCAAAAACTCTCCGGATAAGCCCTGGTTTATTGTGCTGCTTGCCACGTTCCTGTTTAGCATGGTTTCGATAGGCATCATTTTGCACGTGGTGGAAAAGAGTTTGCCCAACCTGCGCCTGGAGACGCGCGACTATCTGTTTTTGGCCATTCTCCTGATATTCCTGCTCACGTTGTCCAGGCTCGGGATATGGTTTGGAGACAATATGGGCGACAGCGCCCGGGCGATATCGACCAGTTCGTTTATCTACGCCGTTCCTCTTAGCGCAGGGGCTATGATAGCCTGCATCTTTTTTGGCGTAACGGTTTCCATTCTGTTTTCAGTGGTCGTAACGCTTTTTTCCGGGATTATTTTCGGCAAAGAATTTTCGATGTTTTTCTATTTTATGATAGGCGCCTTCGTTGCCGCCCACTCCGTTTTCCAGTGCAAGAGCAGGACCGTGCCGATAAAAGCGGGAGTTCTCGTTGGCGGGGCAAACGTCGTTTTGATCGTTTTGGCCACGTTTTTCCAGGGGCAGTGGCTATTTTTAAAGGTCCTCGACAACTCGTTTTTCGGACTGTTCGGCGGGGTGTTCGCCGGGATTCTGGCAACGGGTCTTACCCCTCTTACCGAGTTGCTGTTTGGCTACACGACCGACGTAAAGCTGCTAGAGCTTGCCACGATGGATCAGCCTCTTTTGCAGGAACTAATGGTTGAAGCCCCCGGGACCTATCATCACAGCATCATAGTCGGCAATATGGTGGAGGCGGCGGCCAAATCGATAGGGGCCAATGCGCTCCTTGCCAAGGTCGCGGCCTACTATCACGACATCGGCAAGACGAAAAAGCCGCTCTATTTCATCGAAAACCAGTTTCAATGCGAGAACCGCCATGAGAAGCTGGCCCCGTCGATGAGCAGCCTCATCCTCATTTCCCACGTAAAAGACGGAGTGGAACTTGCCCGGCAACACCGGCTGGGCAAGGAAATAATCGATATCATCAAACAGCACCACGGGAAAAGCTTCATTTCATTTTTTTACAGCAAGGCCACCGAAGCCCGGGAGAAGGCCCAGAGCGCCAAGGCTGTTCCTCTTCCTCCGATAAACGCCGACGACTACCGCTATCCCGGCCCCAAGCCCCAGACCAAGGAGGCCGGCCTGGTCCTTTTGGCCGATGTCGTGGAGGCCGCCTGCCGCACCCTTACCGAACCCACTCCCGCCAGGATCCAGGGCATGGTGAACAAGCTGATAAACAACATTTTCAGTGACGGCCAGCTTGACGAATGCGAGCTGACTCTAAAGGACATCCACCAGATAGCCAAGAGATTCAACCAAATCCTGGCCACAATCCATCACAAGCGAATAGAATATCCCGTAACCAATGGAAAGGCTAAAACCGATGGCGCGGATCCAGGTCGAGAGCCAAAGCACGATAAAGATAAAGCGGGGACCAATAAAGAGCGCAGCGAGCCGGGTCTTAAGCGCCTTGGGATACACTAAGTCGGAATTGAGCATCCTCATTGTCGATGACGCCGGGATGGCGGAGCTAAATCTGCGCTACCGGGGGATCGACCACGCAACAGATGTCCTGTCCTTTCCGATGCTCGAAGGAGAGTTTGGCGGAGTCGCCTCGGAGATGCTGGGAGATGTGGTCATTTCGGCCCAAACGGCCCGGCAAATGAGCGAGGAAAGTGGCACATCTCTTGAGTCGATCCTGGATCTGCTGCTAATTCATGGTATTTTGCACCTTTTGGGGCTAAACCATGAAGAGGGCTTGCAGGAAGCAAGAAAAGTCAAACTAAAAACCGAAGAGCTGCTCGCGATGCTTGGCCATGGCGGGAAAGAATTCGAGTGGTTCTTTGAGGAGGAAACGTGCCAAGACTAGCTATAAATGTCGACCATGTCGCAACGGTCAGGCAGGCCAGGCTCGCCGCCGAACCCGATCCGGTGGCCGCGGCCCTGTTTGCCGAGCTTGCCGGCGCCCACGGGATAGTGGTCCACCTGCGGGAGGACCGGCGCCATATCCAGGATAGAGATGTCGCGGTCCTTCGAAAGACGGTTAAGACAAAGCTCAACCTCGAGATGGCGGCCACCCGGGAGATGGTTGAAATCGCCCAGAAGATAAAGCCCGATGTGGCGACCCTTGTCCCGGAAAAGCGCCAGGAGTTGACGACCGAAGGCGGCCTGGATGTGGCCGTATTCGAGAGCACGCTGACAAGCGTTGTGGAAACGCTTCACACGAGCGGGATCGCCGTCAGCCTGTTCATCGACCCTGATGCAAAGCAGATAAAGGCGGCCCGAAGGCTTGAGGCCGACTACGTCGAACTCCATACCGGGGCCTTTGCGGAAGCCAAGTCTTTTGCCGATCGCCAGGAGCAGTTCGAACGGCTGATTACTGCGGCAAGGCTTGCAAAAAAGCTCGAAATAGGAGTTCATGCCGGCCACGGGGTCGATTACGTAAATGTCCTGTGGCTAAAAAACATAACGGAGATAGAGGAATACAGCATCGGACACTCTATCGTCGCCCGGGCGGTGCTGGTTGGAATGGACCGGGCGGTACGCGAGATGCTCCAGTTGCTGGGCTAAGGCCGGTGGCGATATATGGCGTCGGAATAGATCTGGTGGTCGTAGCGCGCCTTGGAAGGTCTATCGACCGTTGGGGCGAGCGGTTTGAAAAGCGGGTGTTTACCGAAGGGGAGCTCGAATACTGTTCGGCGGGAAAAAGGCGCCTGGCATGTCTTGCGATGAGGTTTGCGGCAAAAGAGGCGTTTGTAAAGGCGCTGGGCCTGGGGATGCGGGAACCGGTCATGTGGCGGGATATCGAAATCGGATCAAACGAGCTCGGAAAACCCGAAATCAATCTTTCGCCGCGAGCCCTTGACTACTGCGCCCAAAAAGGCATCCGGACCTGGCACCTGAGTCTGACAGACGAGGGGGAATACGCGGCGGCCGTTGTTATTGCCGAGACGTGAGAGTCCCCCAAAACCACGGTTCTCATGATACATTTACGAAAAAGCCCTGAATCGGCGGCTTTCTCCGCACATCGCTCCGCCTACAAGAAGAGTACATGCGTCTTGTCAACATCAGGAAGAGCACGGCGCGATAGCTGCGCGCCGCCTACCAACGTTTAAACGGTTCGAAGTCCTTTTGGCTAAAGGACAGGAGATAGAGCGAACTCTTTAGTCTCAGCCTTCCCGCGCACCTGCCGATAATTGTTCATAACTCAACGCATTCTTCCGAATTACTGTCCATGGGATAAAATTTCCCGGCGGGCAGGATCGGCCTGCCCTGACCCCTTTTCGGGCGTGGGGGCGAAGAGCAAAACCTCTGACAGGATTAACAGGATTAACAGGATTAACAGGATTAACAGGATTAGGAATTTTGGCTGTATCCGGGGTTCTTTCGGAATCGGAGGGAAACGGCTTCGAATGAAACAAAATCCTGTTAAAACAGCAGGGAGCTGGCGACCGTGGTACACCATGCGCTCGAAAGCAAAAAGAGCGAAGAGGATGTCTCGTCTCGTTTATAGACGATCGGCGTGGTCGCGGATGGATAGAGCCCGGTCCGGCCCTGGTGGTAACGGGTCGAAAGTTTACCCGCCCGGGCTCGCTCAGGACCGAGACTCCCATATACCCGGGCATCTCAATACCTGCCAAGACAACCAAGGCTACACCCGATTCATTTTCTAGTTCGGGGGACTTGATCAGGTATGATCAATCGGCTCCTACCTTTCGGTATCATACCTTTTTTAGCCGTGGATTTAATCTTTCCTCCAGCGGGCATGGATTGGCGGGAACATGGCCTATGCATACATCAGTGGTCACCGGGGCTCAGGGACGGTTCGACCGAGTTCAAGCGCTGTCTCAACCCACTCCCGGATCACCACTTCCGCATTGGCTATTGTCTCTTGGTAAGTACTCCATCTGCGGTACATCCGGGCAACTCGGGCACCTCGACAACGAATGGCTGATCCTCATCGCTCCGGTAGATTATTGCTTCGTAGCGCAATTCAATAGCCATTTCGCTCCTTTGGCCAGGACTCCGCGCAACCTCAATGAAATCGCATCCAGCGAGGCAGCGCATTTGCTTCCAGTCGGGGCTCATTTGATAGACTGCATCGGAGCCGGCCCGGATGAGAGCGCGAAACCGCTCCGCGCATTTTTGCAGGGCATCGTCGGCTCTTCTTTTCTCCGTCGCATCGCGAAACACCAGAACCACGCCCAATACATCGCTCTCGCTGTCGGCGATCGGCGCGGCGCGGCCTTCGATGGGGACCTCGCGGCCGTTGGCGGTCACAAGGACTGTGTGGTCGGCCAGGGTGACGGGGGTTCCCGATCTGAGCGCGCCCCCCACGATGTCTTCGGCGGAAGCGCGAGTCTTCTCGTTGATTATCCGAAAGATATCCCGGACAGGTTTTCCAACCGCATCTTCCAAAGTTGTGCAGATAAGCGCCGCGGCAACAGGATTTAGAAAGGTGAGCGTCCCCGAGGCATCGGTTGTCAGCGCACCATCCCCGATGGTTGCGAGGGTAACCCTTAGCCATTCACGCTGTTCCCGCAGATGCCGGTCCGCCTCGTGTCTATAGAGAGCAAGCTCGTCTTCGACGATGAGTATGGATTTGCTCATAAACCTAGTCCCTTGCAAGTCAATTGGAACACTGTCCCGCCCACGGCTGGAGGCTTCGATCCCCCCGCCAATTCGCCACGGATTCGACCGTTTGGCCGGTGGTGGAGAGGGGTTTGCCTCAAAGAACGTCGATCGTTTATAATACAGGGCTAAAGCGCGCCCAATTTTTTTCACTCCCCTTTCATTCATGGCCGGGTCTCCCGATTCCATCCGATTGCTCTTGCCTGGCAGGTACTCTATATTGAAATGAAAAAAAGAAGGAGGCGAGAACAGATGGAGTACGATTTTCTTATCGATACCTATGAGACGGAGCGACTCAAGACCCTAAGCGTCTGGAGCACATTCGGGGACCAGGATCTTGCGGTTCGCCCCCACCCGCTGGACAAAAGGGACAGAAACGGTCTCGAGCACATGGTGCACCAGTGCATGAGCGAGAACCGATGGTTTTGCGCTATGCTGGCCATCGATGTCGGGGCGCCTCCGCTGCCGCAGCCGGAAACCAGGATAGAATTTATCAAAAGGTATGCCGAAGATTCCGGAAAAAGGCTGGCCGTTTTGCGGGAAAAGGATAAGACATGGTGGGAAACCGTTTCTCCGTTTTTTGACGTTACAAGGACACGTTCCTGGATCCTGCTTCGAAGGATAGCCCACACGGCCCATCACCGCGCGGAACAGGGAATGCTCTTACGGCTTTTGGGAAAAGAAAACTACTCCGTCTACGGCCCATCGATCGATTCAGGCTGTTTGGCCGAGCGCGGGGCTACGACCATCTACCCCTATCCCGACATCGAGTCCCTCATCGCAGGGGAATTGGCGGGGGGACGCAAAAAAAAGCTGCCCGGCCCCGGAGAGGTATGCACCGAGCGGCCGCAATGTTAGACCGCCGGCGATTTAGTCCGAAAGCAGGGGCTAAGCCCCGTTAAGGGCTTCTAAACAAACAGCCAATATTATAGAATGGCTTGCGTAAATCCCGTGCGGGCGGGCTGTAGCCGAAATATCTTCGAGAAGTCGATACTTAATATTTTCGCCCACACAGGCAAAAGGCGGAGCAGGCCTTTACAGGCTGCCACATGGAAAGATTGGCCAACCCCCTTAGCGGCACAACCGGGAGGTATTCCAGCCGTGAATATTGCACAAAACCTCGAACGCTCATCTCTTTATTTCCCCGATCGTCCGGTAATATGCGAGGGGACAAAGGAAATTACCTACGCTCAGTTAAACGAGAATGCCAACCGCGCGGCGACAGCACTCGCCAGGCTGGGGGTCGCGGCCGGGGACCACGTCGGGCTTTGCGCGCCAAATTCGGCGGATTGGCTGATCGTATACTTTGGCTGTCTCAAAGCGGGCGCTGTGGCGGTGACGCTACCAAGCCTCGCCAAAAGCGACGAACTGCAATCGCTTGTATCTCTTACCGGCCCCAAGGTCCTGTTTACGAGTGAAGAGAAATTGGGTGAGTTCGGCAACCTCAGAAGCCCCGGGGTCCTCGACCATATCATCGGCAAGGGGTGCGAGCTCGAAATGAAGGCTCTGCTGGAGATGGGAACGGGGTCTTTCCAGGCAGTCAGCCGAGACCGCTCGGATACGGCGGCCATCCTTTTTACCGGAGGCACGACCGGTATTCCCAAAGGAGTCATGCTCAGCCACGAAAACATCAATACGGCCATCCACAACGTGGTCTTTAACGAGCGCTCAAACGAACGGGACCGGGCCTTGTGTTTTTTGCCCTTCCACCACGTGTTCGGTCAAATGCACATCATGAACGCAACGATACTTAGCGGGGGGGCGCTGGAACTTCTGCCGGCCTTCGACCAGGACCGTGTTGTGGAGGCCATGTCGACTGGCCGCGTCACCAAGCTCTACTGCGTGCCGACGATCTACATACGGCTGCTGGGGCTTACGGGTCTTAAGGAAAAACTGGGGTCCGTTCGGTACTGTTTTTCGGCTGCGGCGAGCATGGCCTCGGAGGTGGTGCGCCAATGGCAGGAGAAAACGGGGCTCGCCATCCATGAGGCCTACGGAATGACGGAAAGCGCCTCCATGGTCACCTTCAACCACTACAACCGCCACGTGGTCGGTTCGGTCGGCACACCGGTCGGGACAGTGGAGGTGCAGATCCAGGATCTCGACGGCAACCCGAAACCCGCGGGTGAAGAGGGCGAGATTTGCATCCGGGCGAGAAACATCATGAAGGGGTACTACAACGCCCCGGCGGAAACCGAGGAGGCCTTCCGGGGCGAATGGTTCCGGAGCGGGGATATCGGCGTTATCGGCGACGCAGGACATATCTACATCGTCGATCGGCTAAAGGATATGATCATCACCGGCGGGGAAAACGTCTATCCGCGGGAGATCGAAGAACTCCTCTACACCCGGCCGGAAGTGCAGGAGTGCGCCATAATCGGATTACGCGACAAGGAATGGGGGGAGCGCGTGACAGCCATTGTCACCACCAAGCCGGGGCAGAGTCTTGACGCAAACGAACTGAAACTTTTTTTAAAATCCCGTCTTTCCCCGTTCAAGGTCCCCAAGGAAATCCGGATGGTTGGCGAGATTCCGAAGAGCCAGGCGGGAAAGCTGTTGAAAAGAGAGTTGAAGCGGCAGATCGAGGAGAGTTCCCCGGCCCCGGATGCCAATTTAGCAACCGATTAAAACCTAAGACGACTCCACTTTGACACGCCGGGGGAGGTTGTTTTTCGGGCCGCTTTCGCGGACCTCCCGCAATTTCCCCCGGAAGGGTATCGGGCAAAGCACGACAAGTGTTTGTTGCGAAGACGGACAAGGAATCCGACAAAGGGGCCGGTCACCCGGGGACAGGCCCCCTTGTCGGATATCGCAAACCGCAATAATTAAAAGAGAATACGAGCAAAAAGATTCCATCATTCAGGAGAGATGCGCAATGGACATCCTGACATTTTCCACGCTTATATTCTCCGGCTCTTTGATCGCGGGATTTTTGGGAGCGCTTACCGGGCTGGGAGGCGGAGTTGTGATCGTCCCGCTTCTTACTCTGGGGTTCGGGGTGGATATCCGCTACGCAATCGGGGCGTCCCTTGTGTCGGTCATAGCCACATCCTCGGGGGCCGCCGCGGCTTACGTAAAGGAAGGCTTTTCAAATATCCGGCTCGGAATGTTTCTGGAGATGGCGACCACCTTCGGAGCATTTATCGGAGCGGGGGTCGCGGCGCTCATATCCACCCAGGTGATCGCAATAATATTCGGGCTGGTGCTTCTCTACTCGGCCTACCTTTCCTTTCGAGGCCACGAGCCGGACCCTTACGACGAAAACGACGCCCCCGACTTTTTCGCACACTCCTTCCACCTCGACGGCTCTTATCCCGATGGCCACGCGGCCGTTCCCTACCACGTCCACCATGTCCCGACGGGGTTTAGCCTGATGTTTTTGGCCGGAGGACTCTCCGGGCTGCTGGGAATCGGTTCGGGGGCCGTAAAGGTGCTGGCCATGGATCAGGCCATGCAAGTCCCGTTCAAGGTTTCGACGACCACGAGCAATTTCATGATCGGCGTCACCGCGGCTGCGAGCGCCGGGGTCTACCTGAGCCGGGGATACATCGATCCGGGGCTGGCCATGCCGGTAATGCTAGGAGTTGTCGTCGGGGCGCTGCTCGGCTCGAAGGTCCTTACCAATTCCAAGCCCAAGCTGCTAAGAGTACTCTTTGCCGGGATAATCCTCATACTGGGAATAGAAATGATCTATAACGGCATGACCGGGAGGATTTAGCCATGACCGAGAAAAAACACGCTATCTCCGATGAAAAGATCGACGGGATAATCAGCATCCTTCTCCGGGTGGGGGTGGCGATCTCCTCGGTGACCGTATTTTGCGGAGGAGTGGTTTACCTGATGAGGCATGGCGGGGAGAGCCCCGGCTACCATATTTTCGTGGGCGAGCCCGCACAATTTAGAACCATCCCGGGAGCAGCGAAGATGGCCGAAGCTTTTTACGGCCGGGGGATAATCCAGCTCGGTCTTCTCCTGCTCATCGCCACTCCCATTATGAGAGTGGTCTTTACGGTTTTTTCGTTTCTTTTCCAAAAAGACAGGGTCTATGTGGGCGTTACACTGATCGTTTTGTGCGTCTTGCTTTTCAGCCTGGCAGGCGGCAGGTGATGAGGCTGGAGTCGATTGTATAAATCCGTCGACGGGGTAATGTTGGGGCGGTTCTGATATGCCTGACCGCCTCCGTTGTCTTTTCGTGGAAAGCGCTTCGAGATCGTTTCCTGTTGTAATGGGCCATTGCATGGCTTTTTTCTATTTTGCGCCGTAGCGTTTTACGGTTTCAACTGGGTCTGGCCGGCCGGGCATATGTCGGCCGTCGCCAATATTTTTCCGGACGCTGTTATCTGGTTCACCGTTTTTGCGGGAAAACCCTTCACCATGCAGTACGCTCAGGCCGAAACGCCAATTCGGGATAGTCTCCACGACCTTTTTTCAAGCGTATGAAAAGCAGGCGCCGGGCGGCGCTTAGCGCTCAGTCGAACTGACCACGTTCCTGCATCTTTTGCAGATCTCCACCACTCCGCCGGCATTGTTATCTGAGCTTTATGGGAGCTATGCTAAGATTGTGGACTTACTCCCAACGACCCTGAATAGACCAACCACGATCGTTTTTACCGCTATATCCCCACAGCACGCTTTGGTCGAGTATCATCAAATTGAGTGTTTCAAGACCCTCAATCTGGGTGTAAAAGTCTCTTGATGGCGGTGTGAGACGAATTCGGCCGTGCAGTTGCGTCTACCTTTTATGAACCGTTCTAAAGCGCTAAAAAACATGAAAGAACAAAGCAGCCCGTTCGGGTTTTATGAATTCTTTGCCGGAGTCGGTCTGGCTGGACTTGGACTCGGTGATTCCTGGGCATGTTTATGGGCAAACGATATCGATCCGCGTAAGGCGGAAATCTATGAGAAAAATTTCGGAGAAGGTTCGATATGTATCGAGGACGTTTCAAAAGTTAAAGGCTCACATCTTCCGGACGTGGCGCAGTTGGCTTGGGCGTCCTTTCCGTGCCAGGATTTGTCGCTTGCGGGATGGAGGCGGGGGATGACTGCCAAGCATAGTGGCGCGTTTTGGGAGTTCTGGCGCATAGTAGGTGAACTCCGGGAAGAAGGGCGCGCCCCAAAGCTTTTGACCATCGAGAACGTGACAGGTCTTCTTTACGGCGATAGCTTCACGGGTCTGTGCGAGGCGCTGGCGTCGCTTGGCTACCGCTTTGGAGCGGTTGTCATCGACGCTAAGCATTTTGTGCCCCAATCACGCCCGCGGATATTCATGGTGGCTGTGGATGAAACAGTCGATTTTACTGGTCTCGCGCTTAAAACGCCGCCCGTGGTTTCATCGGTTTGGCATACCCCCAAGCTCTTGGACAATGTAAAAGCCTTCGACCGGAATTTAAAGGATCTCTGGATCTGGTGGAATTTGCCAAAACCCGCGGGGACTCGAGCTTGCCTGATCGAAATGATCACCGATCCCGACAGGCATGATCCCGGTTGGCTCCCGGACCGAGACGTGTCCCGCCTGATTGACCTGATGAATGACCGTCACCGGCGGAAAATAGAAAGCGCCAGGAGAAAGACCCCGGGCCCGACCGTTCTAACTATCTACAAGCGTATTCGACAGGGAGAACAGCGGGCTGAGGTCAGAGACGACCACATAAGCGGTTGTCTGAGGGTCCCCGGTGGCGGATCAAGCCGTCAAACCGTTGTCCTCGTCCAGGAGGGCAAAGTAAGAGCGCGGTTAATGAATCGTCGAGAATTGGCGCGACTGATGGGCGTCCCTGATGCCTTCTGGTTGCCAAAACACTACAACAATGCGTATCGTGCGATGGGAGACGCCGTTGTTGTTCCCGCTGTCCGGTGGCTTTCCGATCACATCCTTACCCCGCTGGCGGGCAGGATCGTCCATGCTTCAGCGTGCGCATCCGCAGAACGCCAAACGGGCAGTTATTTTTTAAATCGATCTCTGATGAGGATGAAAGAATGGAAGCGCAACGAGGTGTAAAGGAATGGTAAGGCGGGTTGATGCGATTGAGGAAAAAGCGCTGGATACGCTGACCGCCTGGATTGGATCGCCGAGTGACAAGGAGAAAAAGACCGGGGAGATTTTGCGGTATGCCGTTTGCGCGGGCCTGGCCGTTTGCGAACACGCCAAATATTCTTTCCCGCTAAAGGATGCTGATTATATTACCGATAAGAACCAGGTAAAGACTGGCGGGCCGTTCATCCAGGGGAGCCTGGATCGGTTCGGTATCGAAAAAACCTATACCAGCGAAGGAGGGAGAACTACCAGAGGTACGGTTCCAGCCGCTATTGCTCTGGCTAATCGTCTCAATGCTCTCTCAGAGATCGAAGGCCTTCCCGCTGAAGAGCGGAAGGCGTTGTTTGATTTACTGCAAAAATCCCTTGTGGAGCTTGTCCGAGATTTCTTTAGCCGTCAGCGGCTCGAGGTGGAATTCGATTTTTCCGATTCGGCTACGCAATTTATCAGGAAAATAGTTGCAACCGCCAAGGAGCGCAACCAAGCCGGGGCCATCGTCCAACACTTGATCGGAGCGAAGCTGGCCCTGCGTTTCCCGGACTTGGAAATCGAGAACCACAGTTACACAACAGCGGATAAGCAGCTCGGCCGTAGAGGGGATTTCGAGATCCAGGACACCATATTCCATGTAAACCGTTGCTCCCTCCGAAGCACTCATGAAAAAAATGCAGAGTAACTTGGCAGGAAACTACCGGGTGGTTTCGATCACACCTTCTGATAGATACAGCGCCTCTTGCCAGCTTGCAGACGTCGCAGCCATCTTTAACCGAATCGATATTTATACAGTTGAAAGTTTCGTTGCCCAAAACATGGAGGAATTGGCGAAATTCAACCGCACGTCTTTCTTGAAAACTTTCCTGGAACTCCTTCGGACATACAATGCGCGGGTCGATGCCATCGAATCGGAAAAATCTCTCCTGATCGAAATCCCCGGTCGACTCAAAGCCTGATGCCCGACGTATTCTCAAAAGACGAACGAAGTCGAATAATGGCGAAGGTCAAGGGGAAGGACACCTCTATCGAGTTAATCGTGAGAAAAACATTGCATGGAATGGGTTTCCGGTTCCGGATCGACAACAAGCATCTCCCCGGCAATCCGGATTTGACTTTCCGCAAGTGGGAAATTGCTGTTTTTATCAATGGATGCTTCTGGCACGGCCATTCTTGCAAGCGCGGCGCGCGCATGCCCCGGACAAACCGGGAATATTGGGAGGCCAAGATCGGGCGCAACCTTGATCGAGATAGACGGACACGCGAAGATTTAGAACTTCGCGGGTGGCATGTCTTCGTTATTTGGGAGTGCGATCTCGAAGGTGGAATCGGCGCGGTGGTCAACCATCTCAATGGCTTGAACGCTGGTGTAGCCACGCATGACAGGGACAACCGGGAGTCTGATCGGACGTGAAACGCACACCGAAAAAGCAACCTGACGCAGGTGGCTGGTCTCGATCCGGTAGCTTGCCAAATGTCGAGGCCTTGTGCCGGGCGATCCAATAACGTATCGACTCGAGTTTGCTTTACGGAGGAAAAGACGATGAAGGTAGGATTCATAGGGGTTGGGAACATGGGGTCGGGGATGGCGGCAAACCTTCTTAAGGCCGGCCATGAAGTAAGCGTCTACAACCGAACGGCGGAAAAGATAGGGCCGCTAAAAGAGCTTGGGGCCATTGCGGCCGCCCGGGTGGAGCAGGCCTGCGGGGGCGAGGCGGTAATAACGATGCTATCGGATGACTCAGCGCTTGAGACCATTTCTTTCGGGGCGGAAGGCATTATCGGAAGTCTTAGCCCCGGGGCGATCCACATTTCCATGAGCACCATAAGCGTCGCCTTATCGGAAAGGCTTGCCGGATCTCACGCAAAAGCTTCGCAGCGCTTTCTCGCCGCCCCGGTATTCGGACGGCCGGACGCGGCAGCGGCCGGCAGACTGTTTATCGCCTGCGCGGGTTTACCCGATGCGGTGGAAGAAAGCATGCCGCTACTGGAGGCGATGGGCCGGAAGGTCTTTATTTTTGGCGAAAAACCCCAGACGGCCAATCTTATCAAGCTAAGCGGCAATTTCCTCATAGCCTCGGTGATCGAATCCCTTGGCGAAGCCATGGCGCTTGTCGAAAAGGCCGGCGTCGACCCCGGTCTTTATGTGGATTTTCTTACTTCGACTCTTTTTGGCGCACCCGTCTACAACACTTACGGCCACTTGATCGCGGAGAAAAAGTTTGAACCTGCGGGCTTTGCCGCGCCTCTTGGCCATAAGGATATACGCCTTGCCATGGAAGCCGCCGATTCGCTCCGGGTGCCCATGCCGCTTGCAAGCCTCATTCACGACCGGTTCCTGGCTCTTCTCGCGCAGGGGGGACAAAAGCTCGACTGGTCGGCCATCGCCTGGCTCGCCGCAAGAGACAGCGGGGTTTTGGGCCCGGCCCGGTAAGGTGTTTGTCACCCTACGAGCGGCGCCGCCTCGTTTTTGGACGGGGTTTTATCGAGAACGAAACTTCAGGCGGCGCGGGTCATTCCCGGGGGGGTCCTCCCGTTTTGCGGGATGTAAGCGGGGGGCCAAGGCCCTTTCGATCCGAGGTTTCATAAAAGATGCGTCAAGAGGCGCTCCTGTTTGTTGGGCTGCGCTGCGCTTAGCCCGACCTACAAAAACCGGAACAACATTTTGGCCCGAGTATCAGTTCTAATCCATGAATGCCGTGCGGACAGCACTACCCAAATTCAAATCGAAAACGGGAAACTATGCCAAAGAGCATTAGAAAACAAACGTTTATAGCTGCCGATTCAAAATTAACCGGACAGTAGTGGAGCATGGGATTAAGAATAGGGAGGGAGTTTACTCCCGAGTCGAAATGCCCCCAACCCCCCTTTGAAAACTTACAATTACCCACACATGCTCCCACCTATCTCCTTTTGCAAAGTTGCAAATAAGGGGGGCGAGCGAGCCCAGCCGGTCCATGCGCGTCATTGCAAGCGGCTGGAGAGTAAATCCCCCCAACCCC
>JARLHO010000018.1 GCA_031292215.1 Syntrophobacteraceae bacterium
CTTTTGGCCTGCTTTGGCCGCTCATCAATCGCAAAATCCTCGACGTAGCTCTGCTACGCCTGCGGTTTTGCTCAATCCTCGCGACCAAATCAGTCTCAAAATCCGGCGCAATCCCTAAAGGCTTATTTACGGACAAGCCCTTAGTCGCCAAAAATCACGGGGGTCGCTGCCGGATTAAACGGGTTGGTCCTTACCGAAAGCGAGTGCATGTACGGATAATGGACTGAAAGATGCTGCAGGTAAGCCAGCCATTCCCTTACCAGGATGCGGAACGCCCGCTCAATGTCGGTTTCCAGGTGTTTTAGATCGGTTGCGGGCAGCTCCTGCAAGCTTTGCCTTGCTTCCAGTTCCTCGCTCAGGTGGCATACGGCCCAGAGCAGATCGGTAAAATCGTCGTGTTCGAGAAGATTCGGGTTCTGCAAAAGTCCCAGCACGAAATTGCGGTTTTTTAGAAGAAACGCTTTTAGCTCCTCCAACCGCAGTTGGTGGGAATCAAATTTCCACCGATACCCCTCGAGGAACTCCCCGGCCTCCCGATAGTTGGATTTCTCCCAATCCGGCGCTATGGCGAGCCCCCGCTCAAGGGTAACAGCATCGGCGCAGCCCGCGTCCATCATTTTTATCAGCGTGTTGCCCACCTCGCCGAAAAACGCCCCTATTACCATGTTTAACCTTCTCATTAACGTCTGCCGTTCCCTCTCGTTCATGAGCTGCTCGATCAAAACGGTAACCAGCAGGACCTGGATCGGGACGAAAACCACGTCCAGGGCAAGGTAGAAAAGAAGCGAATGCAAATCCGAAAACAAAAATACATGCAACAGCAACAGGACAGCGCTTGAGCAGATCAGGGCGAAAGCAACTTTCATCTTCCAGGATAATCGAACCATAAAACCTCCCGCTTGCAACATGGATAGAGACTTCCAACTAAAAAATTACTTTGAAAAACAAGTGGAGGGGCAAGGCCCAATCGCACCCCTTTTTTTCAAAGCTGACAATTACCCACACATGCGCCCACTTACCCCTTAGCGGAGACTCCCAAGAAAGGGGCTTGGCCTGATCGCCCCCCTTATTTGCAACTTTGCAAAAGGAGATAAGTGGGCGCATGTGTGGGTAATTGTAAGTTTTTTGCAAAGGGGGGCGATCGGGGGGATTTTCTCTGCCGCCCCTATTGTAATGCCGCAGTTCGAAGTATCTTTTGTCTTCGGCTCCCCGCCTTTTGCCGCAGGGATAAATTAGCGCCGCGCAAATCCGCCCAAAACCCGGGAGCCTCTCCCGAACCCGGGATGTCTAACTCTTTTTATCTTCTCCGCTCTTTTTCGCCAAACTTTTCAGCGCAACCATGTCGTCGTAGGTAAAATCGGGGCGGCGGCACGCAAAAAAGGTGTTGTTGTGGTAGAGCGGCTCGGCTGCGATGTCGAACCTGGAAACGGCGGCGGCCTTATCCCACATAAGCGTTCCCGGAATGGGGGAAAACTCGGCGATATAGGGCTGCACGCCGCTTTGACGCACAAACCCGATGGACTCGGCCACTTCTTCCGGACTCTGGCCGGGAAGGCCGCACAGCAGGTAGGCGCCCAGGTCGCCCCGCGAAAATCCGGCCGCAAAAAGGTTGGAAACGGCCTTGAGATACATCCCGGCATCGACTTTATCGCCCCATTCCCGGCTCCGGCCGTCTAGAGCTGTCTCAAGCCCCAGCCGGATAGTCCTGAACCCCGAGGCATACAGCAAATCGCACCACTCCCTGGAAAGGGCCCGCACGTGCAAAGCATTGGGAACATGAAAGCGAATCCTTGGGCCCTCTTTTGCAATATGTTCGAGCACGGGCCGAAGCGTTCGTTCACACCCGAGCAGCAGCGCATCGTCATAGAACGCAAAATCGGTTGCGCCCAGCACCTCGCACCCCCGCTCGATCTGCTCCATAATCCGGCGAGAGTCCAATCTGCTCGGCCTGGGCTCTAACACCGAAGACGCGCAATAGGGGCAACGGTAGGGACAGCCGACCCCGGTGAGAAGAGGCGCGTAACCGGAGGTGGGTTTTAGCAAGTCCAGGGAGGGAAGGGGCCATAGACGAAAATCGCCCCATACGTCGCTATTTCTCGGGGAAAAGCCGGTCTGCTCATAAATCATCTCGGGAAGGCGGGATAAGTCGTCGGTTGCGACCCGGTCGGCCCCGCTCCACTGCGCCGCGTGCGCCGGGCATAGCCTCGCGTAGATGCCGCCAAGCCATACGGGAATTCCGGGAAATACTTCCCGCACTATCCGGACGGCTTCAAACACCCCCGGATACCAGTAGGTCATAGCCGAAGTGATCCAGACGATATCGGGCTTTTCGATTTCGGAGAGCTTTCGCCGAAAGCTCTCCGGGTGAATCCCGTGGCGGTGGAAATGGCGCGGGAAATCGGCGTAAGGCCCGGGCTTTGGAATGCGCATCCTCGGATATTTGCCCGTCCCGAACTTTCGGTCTTTTCCCGGAAGCACCCCGGGGTGGGAGTTTGTAAACGGATCGCGCCTGTCCAGGCAATCGATAAATGCCGCGCCGCACCCCCCCTCCCGCAAAAGCGATGCGAGAAAAAGCAGCCCCAGGGGCTTAGCCCAAAGATCGTAGGCCGCAAAATCGGAAATCCAGGGATTTATCAACAAAACGAGCGGGGCCCGCGCTTTATTCATAATGGCTCTTTCAGGACGCAAAAACGCCCGGACGGAAAATTTCAATGTGTCGACTTATTTTTTTCTATCCATTCGCAGTTGTAAAGAGCGATCGAAGGGAAAGTAGTAAAGTCGCCCTTGGCTCGCGTGCTATAATTCGATCTAAAGGGCTTCAAAAGCCTGCCATCCGCGAAAAAAGGGGCCCTATGTTCGAATCTGAAAAAGAAAACCCCGGCCCGGTCTCGCCACCAATCGGCGCGGCGGCGCTTTCCGGCCGTGTGGGGGCCTTTCCCCACCTGCCGGGCATATACATTTTTCGAGACGAAAGCGGGACTGTTCTCTACGTCGGAAAGGCCAGGGATCTCAGGAAACGCATCGGGAACTACTTCCGAAGCGGCGAGGCCGTGGACGTAAAAACCCGGATAATGCTCGCCAAGGCCGCCGACCTCGAATATGCCCTTACCTCCTCGGAAAAGGAAGCCCTCCTGCTCGAAGCGAGTCTCATAAAAAAATACAGGCCGCGCTATAACGTCGTTCTTCGAGATGACAAAAACTACCTCTCGATCCGGCTAGATCCCCGCGATCCCTATCCCAGGCTAGATATCGTCCGGAGGTTTCAAAAAGACGGGGCGCTCTATTTTGGTCCCTACCCCTCGGCAAGGGCTGCCCGAGACACTCTAAAATATCTCCACCAGCTTTTTCCCCTAAGGCTTTGCAGGGGCAAAAAACTTCTCCAGCGCGACCGGCCCTGCCTCAATTTCTCGATGGGCCAGTGTCTTGGCGCGTGCGCGGGCAAGGTTTCCCGCGACGATTACATGAAGATGGTCGAAGAAGTCGCTCTTTTCCTGGAAGGAAAGACCGATGTCCTCCAACGGCAGCTCACTCAAAGGATGCAGGAAGCCGCCGAAGCGCTCCATTTCGAGCTTGCCGCCTTCTATCGCGACCGGCTCCGAAATGTAGCGGCGACAATCGAAAAGCAGCACATAGTCTCGGATCGTTTTGTGGACCGCGATGTGCTGGCCATCTGCCAGGAGGAAGACCGCACCGAGCTTGTGGCCCTTTTCGTGCGCCAGGGCGTCCATTCGGGCCAGAGGGCCTTCGATCTCAAGGAGGCCAAGGGCGACAAGGCCGAACTGATTTCCTCCTTTATCCAGCAATACTATTACCTGGGCGGTTTCATTCCCGACGAGGTGATCGTTCCGGTATCTCTCGATTCCGAAACGGTGCTCGCCGAATGGCTCTCGGAGATGAAGGGCAGGCGCGTGCGGGTCTGGGCGGCCCAAAGGGGCGACAGAAAGCACCTGCTCGACATGGCCGAGGCCAACGCGCGCGAAAGGCTAAACAGCCGCAGCCGGGGGCAAAAGAAAGACACCGCCATCCTGGGCGCTCTTCAGCGTCTGCTACGGCTCCCGAGGCCCCCGGAGCGAATCGCGTGCGTGGATATCTCAAACATCCAGGGACGGCACGCCGTGGGGGCCGTTGTCGTCTTCGAAAACGCGCAACCGGACAAAAATTCCTACAGGCGCTTCCGAATAAGGCTAAAAGATGAGCCCGACGACCCGGCGATGATGTCCGAGGTGATAACCCGGCTGTTTGAAAACGACGCGGAGCTCGCCGCAAGCCTCGACCTGCTGCTCTTAGACGGCGGGAAAGGCCAGCTAAATACCATCGTGCGGTTGTTTGAGCAAATCGAAACGCCCGAGCCGCTTCCGATCGCATCGATTGCCAAGGAGCGCGACGCGGACATCGGGGAAAAAGGAAAAGGGCTCTACGAAAAAATCTATCTGCCCGGCCGCAAAAACCCCCTGTTTCTGCACCGCCATCCCGACATTTTGCACCTTCTCCAGCGAATACGCGATGAGGCCCACAGGTTCGCCATAACCCATTACCAAAACGTCCACCGCACTTCGCTTCTTACCTCCGCTCTGGACGCCATCCCCGGAATAGGCCCGTCTAGAAGGCAGATGCTCCTCCAGCGCTTCGGCGCCATCGATGCCATCGAGGAAGCCACGCTCCTGGAACTCGAAAGCGCAGGCCTTCCGCGAAATGTTGCGCAAAGCGTTTTGGGCGTACTCAGCGAAACGGAAAGCCGGGCCGTTTTGGAGGAACAGGAAGAAAAAAACGACCCAGAGGAGGGGCTTACCTAAGATTTCGCTGCATTCGCCGCGCTTTTCCAGCGGATGACGACAAAAAGGGCGAGCCCCACGGCAAGTAGCGCTCCGACCCCCAGGTCCACCTGGTGAGAATACTGCTCGACCACGTCCCACCTCTTACGCAGGTACATGCCGCACAAAAGCAGGAAGGAATTCCAGAGCGCAGCGCCCAAAAGGGTGGCGGTAAGAAACGGCAATGTCTTCATTTTGCCCGTCCCCGCCGGGATCGAAATAAGATGTCTTACAACCGGAGTGAACCTGCTTATGAAAATGGCGAGCGCCCCCTGGCGGCGGCTAAAAAAGCGCTCGGTCATTTCAAGATCGTGCGCATTTAAAAGGAGATATCTCCCGGCTTTTAGTACAAACGGCCTTCCGCCGTAATAGCCCATGGCATACGAGATCGCCGAACCTATCAAAGAACCGGCGCTGGCAGCTAAAATTGCCGCCCAGAGCTCCCACCTGCCATCGGCTACCAGAAATCCGACAAACGGCATTACCGCTTCGCTCGGGATGGGAACCACCATGCTCTCAAGAGCCATCAGAAACGTTGCGCCAAGATAGCCGGCCTCCTGGAGGCAGGGTATCGCAAATTTCGACACGAGGTGAGTGAGCATTATATATCTTTCCAGTTCGCTTGATGTGAAATAGCCTTTGGCCGGTATAAAGAGCAGAAACCGAAGAAAATTTCCACAATATTCTCACCATTTTCCCGGCTGCCCGACGCCCGCGGGTTCGCAATTTCAAATAATTTAACTGTTGGTCTTTAGGGCCGGGATCCTATATTAATTTGTTGTATTGACTTTGGTCGGCTTCTCCGGAAGGACTGGACACCGAAGATGAAAAAAGACGAAATAAAGCGCTATCCGATCGAGGATTCGATTGACCTGCATACCTTCAGGCCACAGGAGGTAAAAAATCTTCTGGACGACTACCTCCAGGCCGCGAGCCGGAAGGGCTTTACGGAGGTTAGAATAATCCACGGAAAGGGCGTGGGGGTCCTTCGCCGGATAGTGCGATCGATTCTTGAGTCTCATCCTCTGGTGGTTTCGTTTGAGGAAGCAGGCCCCCAATCGGGCGGATGGGGGGCGACGATTGCCCGGATAAGGGCCGGGGGGCTGAAAAAGAAAAAATAGACCACAGGAGCGATTCACGGAAGCCATGACAAAAATTCGACTTGGAGGAATCAAAATCCTGGAGGGCCGCTCTTACGCCGGGTGGTCGTGCGACAAAACCAGGAGCGCTTTGGCCGATATCTGCAGCCATATAGGGGCCGAGCGAATCAACCTCTGCCAGGTGACCCACATGGCCGATGACGGAAGGGGACTTTCGTCGACCTCCCTTTGCACCGAAAGCGCCGGCAGCTTCACCAGTTATTTCTTCATAAAGCTTGCTACCGGCATGGAACCGCAACTGAGGCGCGACACCACTATCTTGTCCGTTTTCCCCCACGATCGCAGACCCGTCGTCATGGGAGCTCTTCTCGAACTCATGGGGCGAGACGACATGCAGCCCCTTGCGCTGGCAAGCTCGCCTTCGGCCGTATCGGTCGTGGTCCCCTCGGATAACATGAAAGCAACCATCGACTCCATCTTCGGCGCCTTCGAGTTTCCCTCGTACGGTTCCCCCCTCAACTGGGAGACTGCCTATGTGGGCAAAGAGGAGCTCTTTAAGGATGTCGTTGGCTCCTACGAGGAAAAAGACATAAAAGTCTACGGCGTCCTGGATCTACCGGGCCTGGACCTCTGGAACATGGTCGCAAATCGCGCGGATCTGTTGCAGATCGGAACGGCGCTAAAAGAAATCGATACTCTTGGCGCCAAAATGCCCTTCCTTCTAGCCGATTGCATCGATTCGCAGGAAGTGGTCCTGGGTTTCTGCCTTCCAACCTCACAGCGCGAGTCGGTGAGAAAAGCTCTCGACGCCCATGCGCCCAACATCGCGCAATCCCCGCAGGATGCTGCGGGCGTTTTCTTCCACGGTCCCCATTTCGGAGACCGCTACCGCATTGCGGGAGCTCTTACCGGCAGCCTGCAAAGCGCCGGGATACAACCCCTTGCCTTGAGCTGCGCCGTCCATTCCATCTCCGTAATCTTAAGGGCCCAAGACCTTCCCCGCGGGTTGGAGGCCATCAAAACGAAATTCCATGTGCCTAAAGACAACAATTGATAGACATAACGGCTTCGGTGCCCCTCCGAACGGCATATCGGTTCGGCTCCAATGAAATAGGCTTTGCTGTCACACCGACCAGAATTTTTATCGCTGAGCCATGGATCGATCCCGGGTAATCATTCTCCGTCGGATAGACCGTGCCGGCTTCCCCTAATATCAGCCCGGAAAATTGCTTTTGTGCACTCCTAGCGTGTGGTGCTGTGTCCCCACAGTTGACACCTGCGGCATCAGTAACCGGCTTTACCATCAAAGGAAAGTCATGAAAATTCGGTTCACGGGCACCTTAGACGAGCTAAAAAGCGCCTTATCCCCGATAGAGAAAGATGACAGCGGATGGGTTACACTTAATGAAAACCAAATCCAGTTCCGGCGCCGATCCGGAGGTGTACTAAACTGGTTTCCTTCCACGGGCGCTGTGAGTTTTCAGGGAAAGAGCGATGCTAAAGCCGAGCTGGCCAATATCGTTATTCCTTTATTGCGATCGGGAGAAGCATCGGCAATTTCGCCAGAAGGTGAAAGCGACACCAAACTCATAGAAAAAGATATTTCCCCCGAAAGAGCGGCTCCGGGGCTAAGTAATGAATTATTGTTTCAGACCTTCACCGATTCGGAGTTGGTAATCGCGCTCGTCGGAGCAGTGGGAACAGAGCTTGGTAAGGTCGTTGACATTCTGAGATCGAGGCTCGCGACCTTCGGTTATGCCTGTATTGAAATCCATAGTTTACTAGGTGCGCCTTCTCCGGATCGGGAGTGCAGCGACATGGCACGGAAACGATAACCAGGCCCCGCAGGATTCTACCGCAACCAGGAAGGGACGGGTTGCAGCCGAATTCGACAGCCATTCAAGGCATGCCCGAATGGAGCGCATCATGTTGCTTGTTTCCCTCGAAAAAATGTAAACACCGCGACCTCCAGCAATTTTTTGCAGGAGCGTGGATATTTACAGGGCGCATCAGGGTTCGGTGCGCCTTTATATGAGTCTTCTTGCCCCGCGAAGACATCCACCCGCACCGCAGGCCCCCTCTCACTCAGTAACGTTCCACACCAAGGTCGCAGCCGCTTGCAGCGAAGGACTGTTTCTCACTTCGCGGAGCATTCCCGGCCTCCATCGTCATCGATCTCCCATTCACAAAAAGCATGAGCCGGCGGGTCATTGGGACCCCCGCGACCATGCCCCGCCATTGACACACGAACCGGCCCGCCTTATATGACCAGGATGAATTCGACCGTCCGCCGCAGTTTTGTGAAAATCACATAAGGTTACGGATTTCGCTTGGGCCGATATTTCAGTAAAACTCCTCGGGGCATCGTTTCGGGAAAAACTTCCGCGCGCTCCCCCTATTGGTTTGGAAGAAAGGGACTCCCGGGGCTGATCAACTCGCTTTGCCGGATTCTCTCCGTAAACGGTCCGTCGGTGATCGGACTGGATCGGAAGGCCCTTTTGGAAAAAGCCGCCAGACTTACGGGGCTCGATGATACCGGTGACCGGTCCTTCTTTGAACCTTTAGCCGTCCTGCTCCAATCCATCGAGTCCGATGCGCGTCTTAACCTGGTAGGCCGGCTCTGTTTTCGCGGCGACATCCTGCGCATGCTGTGCAATCGGCTCTATCTGCAGGAAGACCGCAGGCGTTACCCGCATATCGCCGATCAGGTCATCAGCGCTCCCCTTTTTATCACCGGACTGCCGAGGACCGGTTCAACCCTTTTGCATGCTTTGCTCGCAAGCGACCCGGCAAGCCGCGCCCCGCAGGTGTGGGAGGTCATGTACCCTTCTCCTCCCCCGCAGAGGACTTCCTATAACCGCGACCCCCGCATCGATAAGACTGCCGGCGATCTCAAGTGGCTGGGTATCATCATGCCCGGCTTTAAAAGGGTCCACATGATCGGCCCCGGGCTCCCCCAGGAGTGCATCGCCATTACCGCCCACTCCTTTATCAGTTACCTGTTTGAATCGATGTACTTTGTCGATTCCTACCGCGCCTGGCATGAGAGACAGGATAAGCACGCCGCATATGTTTACCACAGGCAGTTTCTCCAGCATCTGCAGGCGTTTGCCCCTGGAACGCACTGGGTGCTGAAGGCGCCCAGCCATTTATTCGCGCTAAAAGCGCTGCTCGGGGTCTATCCCGACGCGCGAATCGTTTTGACCCATCGCGACCCGCTCGAAGCGCTGCCCTCCTGCGCAAGCTTTACCGAAGTGCTCCGAGGGGCCTTTACCGATGCCATCGACCGGGAAAAGCTCGGACGGGAAATAGCGCGCCACTGGCAAAAGGGTGCGAGCCTTGCCGTCGAATTCTCGCAAACAAACCGCATGACAAGGGAACCTCCTCTAAATATTCTTTATACAGATCTTATTCGGGACCCCATGGGGGTGGTGCGACTTATTTACAGACACTTCGAAATGAAATTTACAAACGAAGCGGAGGAGGCGATGCTCCGTTTTCTGGCGAAAAATCCGCAAAATAGTAACGGAGTCCACCATTACTCTCTTGGAGAATTCGGGTTGGATCAAGACCGCGAGCGGCGCCGCTTCGCATTCTATACCGACTTTTTCGGAATCGAGCCGGTATCGTAGTGCAAAGCTCTACGGGCCGGGCGGCGTAGCCATTTGAGCACTTCCCCGATCAACTCGCGCATAAAAGGAGCGGCCTCGTTTTTGCTCGGCGCGGGGTTGCTCGCGTGGCTGGTAGTTTCTATAGGCGCGGATTCGATTCTTGCCGATCTTTCCCGTGTGGGTGCGGGACTGCTGGTCATCCTGGCCCTGGAATTCGTAGTCGATGCGCTAAATACTCTCGGGTGGTGGTACACGCTCCCGGTTGCCGAGCGCAAAGGAGTCTGGCGCCGATTGTTTTGGGTGCGAAGCGCGGGCAATGCCCTGAACGAATCGACTCCGGCGGCCTCCCTGGGAGGAGAACCGGCAAAAGTGGTCCTCTTACGGGGATGGATTTCAACGCCCGCGGCAGCCGCAAGCCTTCTTTCAACGAAGGTCTCCTACGGCCTGGGAGCTGCGATTTTCATCGCGGCCGGGGCAGCTGCGGTGCGGTCGAGGCTGAGCCTGCCAAAAGACATGGTCTGGGCGCTTTTCTTCGCTTTCGCCATGATGATTTTCGGGATCGCGATGTTTGCGATCCTTCAGATACGCGGCATCGGCGCAGGCGCCCTTAGAGGTTTGCAATGGCTGCGCATTCCGAAACGGTGGCTTACCCCTGTCGAGTCCTTGTCAAACGAGATCGACGCACAGTTAAGCGATTTCTACCGGGCCAGAAGAGGCGACCTGTTTCGAGCCGTCGGCGCGCATCTATGCGGGTTTGGCTGCAGCGCCTTGCAGGCGCTGCTGATACTCGAATGGCTGCACCTGGGCCTTGATCCACAAGCCGCCCTGGGCATCGCAGCGTTTACCGCGCTGGTGGCCATCGCGTCCTTCGCCGTTCCGGCCTCCCTTGGAGTTCAGGAAGGAGGAAGCGTTCTGATCTTCTGGGCCATGGGGTTGCCGAGCGCCGCCGCGATGGCTGCGGGGATCGCCTTCCGCCTCGTTTGGCTTATAAAAACTGCCCTTGGCGTTGTCGTCTTCATCCTGCTAAAGCGCCGGTCCCCCGCCCCGGTCGACCCGACCGGGGATTAAGGGCTTGTCCGTAAATAAGCCTTTTAGGGATTGCGCCGGATTTTGAGACTGATTTGGTCGCGCCGATTGAGCAAAACCGCAGGCGTAGCAGAGCTTTCGCCCTGGGATTTTGCGATTGAGGAGCGGCCAAAGCAGGCCAAAAGCCGGATGCAAGCGCAAAGGTTTTATTTACGGACAAGCCCAAAAAAACCGCTTCCTCCATCCTGTCCGGGGCTATTGATCTGCCCCCGCCAAAACCCTCAGCTTTTTCCGCAGGTGATCATGGTTTTTCCTGCAGCCCCTTGTTATAGCTTCCAAGGAACTTAAAAAACTCCGTCTTTTCGATCAGCTCGTCCATGATCGCCTTGTTGCCCTCCTCGGCCATGTCCATTTCCAGATCCACGTAGAACATGTATACCCAGGGCCTGCTGTGGATCGGTCGCGACTCGAGTTTAACGATGTTGATGTTGTTTGCCGCAAAAATGCCAAGCGTTTCAAACAGCGCTCCCGGCTTGTCGCTAACCGAATAAATAATTGAGGATTTGTTCCTGGGCCCCGGGATCGACTCGTTTCTGGTTATCACCACGAACCGGGTGAAATTCCTGGGGTTGGTTTCTATGCCCTCCTTTAGCACCGCCATGCCGGCAAGCGGCTCGGACCCCTCGCCGATGGCGGCCTCCCCGGGGTCCGCGCTTTCCTTTACCCTTTGGATCGCCGAGGCCGTGTCCTTATACGCCACTAGATCCCAGCCGGGGTTTTTTTCGAGATATTCGCGACACTGTTGAAAGGCCTGCGGATGGGAGTAAACTCTTTTGACCTCTTCTGTCCGGGCGTTGGCAACCCCCATGAGATTATGCTTAATCCTTAAGGTAACCTCGCCGGCAATCTTTAAGTCATAGTCTAGAAGCAGGTCATAGTTTTCGTGAATGCTGCCCGTTAAGCTGTTTTCCACGGGAACGACTCCGAAGGCCGCCTGCTCGCTTTCGACCATCTCGAAGACTTCCTTAAACGAGGCGCAGTTATTTAGCGGCACTTCGCCTCCGAAAAACTGTAGACACGCCTTGTGGGAAAAAGAACCCGGCACGCCGGAATAGACTACCGTTGCGGGCGCCCGGTGGCCTTCGGGCCGCGGCTTCATGATCTCCGCCTTGTCAAGGTATGCGTAATCCAACTGCTTTCCGACAACGGGGGCGATCACGTAGAGGTCTCGCATGAGTTGTTCGAACTGCTGCGGATAGAGGCTCTGGGGCCCGTCGGAAAGTGCTTTATCCGGGTCGGTGTGCACCTCGATTATCAGGCCGTCGGCGCCTGCGGCTATGGCCGCGCGCGCCATGGGACTGACCTTTTCTCTTCGTCCCGTGGCGTGGCTGGGATCGACGATGATCGGCAGGTGAGTGAGCTTCTTTATGACGGGAACTGCGGTGAGGTCGAGCGTATTTCGGGTATAGCGCTCGAAGGTTCGAATCCCCCGTTCGCAAAGTATCACCTGGTCGTTTCCTTCGGATAAAATGTACTCGGCGGACATGAGCCATTCTTCGATGGTCGCCGAAAGTCCCCGCTTCAAAAGCACCGGTTTTCCGATCCGCCCGACGGATTTAAGAAGTTCGAAGTTTTGCATGTTGCGGGCGCCGATCTGGACGACATCGACGTATTTCATCATGAGATCGGCCTGCCCCGGAGAGGTCATCTCGGTGACGATCCCAAGGCCGGTCTCCTCCCTTACCTCGCGTAAGATCTTTAGCCCCTCCTCGCCCATGCCCTGGAAAGCATAGGGCGAGGTCCGCGGCTTGAACGCGCCGCCCCGGAAAAGCACAGCTCCGTGCCGTCGAACTTCCCGCGCGATGTCCATCGTCGTCTTTTTGCCCTCCACACCGCACGGACCGGCGATCACCACCAGCCGATCCCCCCCTATGGCCACGTCTCCCACCTTTATCACCGAAGGCGCGGGGTGCAACTCGCGGCTCACAAGTTTGTAGGGCTTGGAGATGGGAACTGCCTTTTGCACCCCGGGCAGCGACTCGTAGTACGAGGCCTCTTTGTAATTTTTGCCCACTATGCCCAGGACCTGATCTTCCACCCCCCCGATCTCCTTTACCATGTGGCCCTCGGAGCGAAGTATTTCCTTTAGCCTCTCCAAATCTTGCCTGGATGTTCCTTGTGCGAGCACCAAAATCATGACAAACCCTCCGGTCAGCTTTCTTAAGAAGTTTACTGCAAAAAAAAACCCCGAGGAAAACTCCTCGGGGTTTTTAAAGGTCTGGCAAGCCCCGGAGGAGTGTTTCCGCTCCACCCGGGGCTTGTTCATTCAAGCTAACATCCCGGGGGGGCGCTCCTAAAGAAGAAAAAAAAGAAGCCTGAAAAGGGCGAAAATCCCCGTCCCTCAGGCTGGCTAAAACCCGGAAAAAATGAACAAGCATCGTGCGGTATTGCTTTGGACATGAAATTCCTTTCACAAATTAGCGCACGTAGCATAAAAAATCCGCCGGATTTTGTCAACCCAATACTTTTTTCGGGGTGTAATTCAAACTGATACGCGGTTTTTTGCCGCTGGCGGAATTATTTTGCGTGTCAAAACAATTAGCTGGACATTCTCGGCAAGATAGACTAGGTCATCATGGGAAACCATAAGGAAAGGGAGGCCCCATGAGTGA
>JARLHO010000156.1 GCA_031292215.1 Syntrophobacteraceae bacterium
TCAAATCCAAGGGGGTACCCAACGTTGCACAAAAAATGCGCCAACTAACACGCAGTGTCCGCCTGGTTTTCGACTACTTGCGGATGACGAAAAACTCCTGTGTCGCTCTCAGTCCTTGAAGGAGAACAAATCAACCGTGGGCTAACGCCAAATACCTTATTCCGATGCCAGTGGACATGTTATGATTGGTAGGCCCGAACGGCGCTGTTTTGTTACTGTGATGCAATTTTGTGTGAACTCCTTTTGGACCTCGCATCATCAACGTGGTCAAAAACATCGGAACATCAGCGGGGTCAGGTGAGGACATCTCCTCTGCAGCTTCCTCATCGCAGGTTGAAGGCTCATGATCCCAATCCAACAGCTCTTCAGTAGAATCCGCCGGGACAAAAGCTTCGGAACGGCGTCTTTTGAAATCGGATACCTGGACCATTCTGCAAACAAGATCATCCGCATCCCTTTCACTAAAATCAATTTCGAAGAAGGAAACCAGTTCTCGTTCCAGTTGGAAGATGAGACGGGGGAAATGGCGGAGATCCCCTTTCATCGTGTTCGAGAGGTTTTCCAGGATGGAGGTTTAATCTGGAAAAGGGACGGATAAGTACATCTCCCTGTCCTGCCGGGACGCAGTTTTCTCCCGTAGGATGAACGGCAAACCGTTATTGAGACCGGTGCTACACTATTCCAGGATGGCGCCGTTCATCCTCAATATTCAGCCTCTTGCCGCGCCTTGTATCTTCTCATCGAGCACCTTACGCACCATTGCGGCAAGATCTTTTAAAACGACCGGTTTCATGAGGAAGCCCTTTATTCCGATACGTTCGGCTTTTTCGGCGTCTGTCTGTTCACTGAACCCCGTGCAAAGCAGGATGGGAAGATCGGGCTCAAGCCTTAGAAGTTCTTTGGCCAGTGCAATGCCGGTAAGATGGGGCATGGTCATGTCGGTTATCACCAGGTCAAAGCGCGTGTTCCGAGGCTGGTCGCGGAAAGCTGCCAGCGCCTCGACGCCGTTTGTCCTGACCGCGACATGGTATCCCAGCCGCTCCAGGATCTTTTTCGTAGCCTCTGCCAAAGTCGGCTCATCATCGACAACCAGAACCCGTTCTTGCCCGCGGGGAAGAGGCCCGGAGCGCGCCGTCTCCGCCGTGGCCTCTGTCATCATGGAAGGGAAAAAGGCACGAAAGGTTGTCCCTTCGCCCGCAGAGCTTTCCACCGTTATCGTTCCGCCGTGGCTTTTCATTATCCCGTAAACAACCGAGAGACCCAGGCCGGTCCCGACCCCCTTTTCTTTGGTAGTAAAAAAAGGATCGAAGATTCGACCGACGATGTCCGGGGAGATGCCGCAGCCGCTGTCCTTCACGGTAAGTTCCACATAAGAGCCCGGCTGAAGGTCCGAAGGACAAGGTATTTCTTGGGGTGTGAGCAGGGCATCGGTGAGACTGACCTCAAGAGTCCCGTGCTCTCCTTGTATCGCATGGGCCGCATTGGTGCAAAGATTCATCAAAACCTGGTGAATCTGGGTCGGATCGCCCATTACGACCGCCCTGGAAGTAACCTTTTTGGATATATTGATGGTTGAGGGTAAAGTTGCCCCGAGCATTTTCAAAGCTTCTTTCACTATCAGGCCGACCTGCACCGGCCGTTTTTCCTCCACGCTTCGGCGGCTGAAAGCCAGGATTTGCTTCACCAGATCCTTTGCGCGGTTACTCGCTTGGAGAACCTGCATCAGCTCGCCGTGCTCATCGCTTCCCTCCTCCTTCTCCATGAGCGACATTTCCGTGTAGCCGATGATAATGGCCAGTATGTTATTGAAATCATGGGCTACTCCTCCTGCCAGGGTGCCAATTGCCTCCAGCTTCTGGGTCTGCCGGAGTTGGTCTTCGAGTAAGGCCTTCTCCTGCTCGGCCAGCTTACGGTTTGTGATATTCGTATGAGAGACGACCACCCCTCTCTCTCCCGTTCCAAGAGGAGTAACGGTCATGTCGAACCAACGTTTTACATCCGGTGAATGGCATGGGTATTCGAGGGAGAAGCTGGGAAGCGCACCATTTAGCACGGCGACAATGCCATCGTGGGCGGCAATGGAGCCTTCGGAAAACTCGCCGCGGCTTTCCAGGCAAACCGATAAATAGTTTACGCCAACATCTGAATTATGCGCCGGGAGACCTTCGCTATTGTTATTTTCGAAGGAAAAAAGAATCCAGGGCTCGTTTACAGACAAAATGACGCCGTTTCTGTCCAGCACCGCCATATGGGAAGAGACCGAATCCAGAATGGATTTCTTGAATTCCTCCGTCTCGCGCAGAATCTTTTCTTCTCTTTTGCGCTCTGTGAGATCGCGGATATTGCACTGGATGACCCTGGTGTGGTCCACAGGGTAGACATTGCTGACAAATTCCACATCCATGCACTGCCCACCCCTGGATTGCAGCGACAAATTTTCGTATCGGATGAATTCGTTTTCCTGAAAGGTCTTGAAAGCAGCTTTGGAGGCGGCAATGTCCTTTAAGCAGCCGATGTCCCAGAGGTGCGTTCCGCACAATTCCCGGTAGGAGTAGCCGAGCAATTCCATCACGTACGGATTGGCGTCAACAACCCTGCCCGTTTCGAAATCGAGAATCAATATGCCGTCCTTGGCCGATTCAAAAAGACGCCGGTAACGTTTCTCCGAATCTTGCAAAGCCTCCGTCGCCCGCTTGCGCGAAACGATTTCCCAGGTCACATCGGCAAAATAAGAGAGTAGATCCGCATCCTTTTCCGTATAGTCGAAAGGCTTGTTGCCCACACCCAGGATCGCGACAACCTTGCCCTCCCTCATAACCGGGGCCACCAGCTCGCAAGCGACCTCCGCATCCCCTTGCGTCATCCCCCGGCCAAGGTTTTCGTTGCGTATTACCGGCTTTTTCTCTTTTACGCAGTCCGCCCATGCTCCGGTCCGATCGATGCCGTAGCACGGCCCTTTTCCCTCGGCGCTGCAGGACTCCTCCGCTACGCCTTGCTGGAGGCTAAAGGCCTCTTGGCCGCTTTCCACAAAGTGGTAAAACCCGATAGGGCTTTCCAAAAATTTGCCCACATCATCCAAAGCCTTTGTCAACAGTTCATCCAGTGTGTGAGTGGCGGCGTACTCGATCAGGTCCAGCCGAGCCTGTGTGATCCGTTGCACCATCCGTTCCCCGCTTTGGTCCCGGAACACCAGGACCACTCCGGTAATGGTATCGCCATCGACTCGGATGGGCGCGCCGCTGTCGGCAATGGGGCGTTCGACTCCGTCTTTGGCGATGAGCAAGGTGTGATTGGCCAGGCCGACCGTTATGCCTTCCCTCAGTACGCGAGCCACGGGGTTTTCAACCTCACCCCGCGTGTATTCGTTGATTATGCGAAAGATCTCCTCGATCGGCCTGCCGCGGGCCTCTTCATCGCTCCAGCCTGTAAGCGTTTGGGCCACGGAATTAAGCAGTTCCACCCGGCCGAGGGCATCCGTTGCGATTACGGCATCGCCGATGGCCTTCAACGTGATGCTATGGCGTTCCACGCTTTTTCGCAGCGCGAGTTCGGAGCGGTAAAGCTCCCGGTAGTGCCTCCTTTGCTCCCGTTGCCGGAAAACGAGTCCCAAAACGATCGTAAAACCCGTAAGCCCCGTAAGCAGCGCCAGGATAAGAACGGATCGAAAACGCCATGCAGAGAAAATCTCGGCGGTGTCCATCTTCGCCACCATGAACCAGGGCGAATCGGGAACGGGCATGAGAACCGAGACAACATCGACCCCCCGGTAGTCTTTGCCCATCATAACGCCTTCAAACCCCAGCACGGCCCTTACCGCCGGCACATTCGTCCGGCTTAAGGGGATGCGAAGTTTTAGCGCCGTGTCGGGCCGGTGACGCAGGTCGTTTAGGAAAAGCACCTCGTCGCCCTCACGGCGGACAAGAAGGGTTTCCGCAGTCCTTGAGGGCGTGGGCCAGGATTGTATGAGAGGGTAGAGGTAATGAGAGGCGTCGCAAACCAGGATAACAGCGCCAACGGCCTTCAGGTTTGGCTTTTCGCCGGTGAAAAGCGGCGCGATCACGAAAAGGCGGGCGGGGGCCGTTTGGACTTCTCTTTGCAAATCGGTCAAAACGGGTTTACCGTCGCGCAGCGCGTTGGCCAGGGCCGATGCGCAAGGACCGTTGACCTCGGTTTGTCCGCTGAGGCTAAGGCGCACTCGCCCGTCAGGGTCAACGAGCGCTATGTCGGCGTAGTCATAGTGTTTTGATAGACTTTCGAAGAAAGCGCGGATCTCCCGGCCATCCTCATGATCCGGATTGGCCTTAAGGCGCGCCACCTCTCGGATAAAGCCCGGGTCTTCCATCAGCACGGCGGCGTCTGCCAACCGGTCTTCTCGCCATGCCGCTATTTGGCGCACCTTGAGCCTTGCGACCGCAGACAGATTGGCTTCCATCTCTTGCTGCAACGTATCCTTCTGGACGTGGTAGAACCACCCGCCGCCAAACACCAGGAGCAGGAGCGTCAAAATTAAGGCGACTTTGATCCAAAAGGGCGATCTATTCACGTGGATACTTTCCCTCGCGCGTAAAGCAGTCTTTGCCATGATTTCTTACAGCAGATTATTTTGATTATATTGAACCATAATCGAGGGATGGAAGCAAGTCCTCTAGTATTGTACCTCCCCGAGGGTGTCGGGCGAACCAAAGCAATCTGCAAATAGCGCAGCTTTTAGGAGTTGTATGTTTGCGGCGGCTTGGCGCGAAATGGGAGAAAGCTGTCGCCATGGCTCCCGGGCAATTGTTTACTCTCCATCAGGATAGCGCCGCCCCGAAACCCGTGGGGGTGCGGGGGCCACAGTTCTCCCCGCGCATCTGTCCTTTGCCTCTACTTGGGCGGCCGGCTACGACACAGCCTCTTTACTCAACCCAATCTGTGGCCGACGGGTTGGTCCAAAATGATTTTCTGCTCAGGCCTAAGCTTTAAGGTTTTGGCCAGCTCATCCTTATCGATCGCGCCTCGAACTACTGTGGCCAAACCTTGCGAGGCGCAGAATAGATAAACATTTTCAGCAATTACCCCGACATCCGCGCCTACCGTCAGTTGGCTGTCAGCCGATCCACCTTGCACTTTCGAATAGTCGGCGACATAAACCAGAATGACCGGAGCGCTTTTTACATAGCCCTGCGTGCCGGTCATTGCTCTCACATCCCCTTTGAGTACCGGGTCCAAGGCGTTGTTTTTCGCATCGTAGATGTAGACGCCGTCTGCGGTTACCACAAAAATATCTGTCTCCTGCCGGTTAAAAGCCGAGGGGGCGGTCCTTTTACCATCGGAACGGTTGATTCCGAAGGCCGCCCACAGAAGGTTTGAAAGGGTTTGCAGCGACAGTTTTTCCCCGCTAAACGTACGCGAAGACATTCTGCTGTTTAAGGCCGCCATCACTGGTTTGCCTGCGTTTTTTTGGGGATCGGGCAGCTTTATCGACGCAGGCTCTCCGGCAAAGCTCCCAAGAGAAAAAAGAAACGTAATTGCCAAGGCGAACAAAAACCCTGTGACCAACTGAAACCTCGATTTCATGTGGAGCTCCTGCATTGGGTTTGCAATTTTTAAAAACACGCAAAGACCAATATAATTGTATTTCTCAATATGTCCCATTTTTGCCATCTGGCACTTCCTCGTTTGGCGCCGCCTCGGCGTCTTTCTGATTGATCTTGTTCCGGTATTTTTGTATATCGGGGGGCAGGATCTTTAAAAATTGGTTCGAAAATCCGGCCTCGATTTTTCCGCGTGCGGGAAAGTCTCATCCCCGTCCCCATGGGGAACTGCGCTCGGTGCGGGGTGGGGCGTGAGTTTCAGGATGGACCGGCTAATCCGGGGGGCAGGGGGGAAAAGTAAAAATTAGCCGCTCTGCTGCCGGCTCCGACATTTCTTTTCTTCGCACCGTAATTGCTACCCGATACGTAATCATCCCTTGGAGGTTCTCTATTGTTGGCGCGCTGCAAGCTGGGCTTAAATTTTGTTTCGATCTTTTTGATACTGCTTATATCCGCTTTTTCGAGCGCTTCCGCAAAGCCTGCAAACAAAGTTACGGCCGCATCGGCGCCTTCCCGATGGCTTGCCGGCGTTTTGAGCAGTGGCGCGCAGTCTTTACTGGAACAGGCAAAGGAGGCTACCGATAGAGCGGCGAAAGAGCAATCCGGCCTGGCGGATACGACCGCGCAATTGGAAGAGCTGCAAAGGAAAATGGCCATATTGAAAACCGGCTTGGAGGTGACGTCTCTTCCTACCCCCATAATTAGTGAAATACTTAACAAATATTCCGCAACCGAGGACGATCTCTCTTCCCGGTTGGACAAATCGACCAGGGAAATCAAAGAGACCAGGCAACGGCTGGCGAAACAGAACACCTCCCTTTTGGCAATCGATGCGCAGATAAAAATCCTCAAAAGTTCCAATCAGCCCGGAGTATGGACGGTCGACATTCAGGCCGCCTATGACAAGTACAGGGGTGCGTGCGCCACCCTTGCCGAGGCCTCCGGCAGCCTTGTAAACGTTCTTAGCGAAAAGACCGGTTTGCTAAAACAGCAAAAGGAGCTCCTGGGCGGAGTGGTACCGCGGTTAAAAGCCCTGCAGAAAGCATCCATGGGCGAACTTATGCAGTGCGGCGGGTCCAAACCGCTGGGACAGCAACTCCATGATCTTTTACGCAGACTCCTGACCATGCCGCGCACGGCATGGTCCTCGTTTTCCGGACGGCTCCATTCGAGACAAATCAAGGCTTTCCTTCTCAAAACCTGGGCGCCCATGATCGGTCTTCTGCTTTTCATCGCTTTTCTCGGCTGGGGCGCAAGGGTTTGTAAGCGCCGCCTGGAATCATTACTCGCCTATATTCATCCCTATTCCAGGGAAACAGAGGTCGTTGTACTGGTAAAACTGGCAAGCGGGGTGGTCGCCCTGTCTTACCCCATCGCCTGTTTCCTGTGGATGGCCGCGGCCTGCGCAGCTCTTGGGCTTTTAGACGTCGTAGCGGCGCTCACCGTGCTCTACGTTGCGGGGGGCCTCTTGGTTCTTGTCCTGTCGGTCCGGGTGATAAGGGACATCCTTTGTGGCAGCGAAACGGAAAAGAGCTGTGTTCCAAACATCGCCCCCAACGCCGTAGCGGGGCTGCGGCGCGGTCTTGAAATCTTTACGGCATACCTGGTAATGGGGGGTGTCTTCATCCAAATCCTTGGCCTGGACAATTTCCCCATAACGTTGAAGCTCCTGGTGAGCCAGCTCTACGGTATCGGCGTGCTCTTCGGGACATGCCTTCTGCTGCGCCCGGGCTACCTCAAAAGGATCCTCGAGCGACCGCTCTCGCCGCGCTGGACCAAATGGCTGGGCTTCTTATGGGCCGCTTGGCTTTTGCTGCTTACCTCCGTGTGTTTGATGGAACTTTTAGGATTCCAGTCGTTTTCGATCTATGCGATCAGCGGGGCGGTTTTGACCGAGGCATTGATTGCCTGCGCACTGTTTCTGGCGGTGACGGGCGCCGGCGTCTTACGGGAAATCTTCGAACGCGACCATGCCCTGCTCGAAGTCTTTGACGCTATCGATATAGAGTTTCGCCAGCTCTATTTCCCGGCGCGCCTGGCGCTTTCGGCGCTGCTTATCGCCGGCTTTATAGTCGGTCTTCTCTTGGCATGGGGAATAGGGATGGCGTCTTTACTCGCTTTTTTCGACCATCTGAGCAAAGGCGTCAATCTCGGCAGCCTGCACCTTAGCCCCATTACCCTTTTGGCGGCCGCAGCGGTTCTTTACGCGGGGTTTCGAGGCTCGGGAGTCTTTCGAACGATTCTACGCAGCCGGGTTTTACCCCGTACCGGATGGGATTTGGGGGTCCAGTATTCGATTGCAACCGTCCTGCAGTACACGATCATTATCGGCGGCGTTTTGCTGGCAATGAACATCCTGGGCTTTCCGCTGGCCAGCCTGGCCCTTCTTGCAGGCGCATTGGGCCTCGGGGCGGGTCTGGGTCTTCAGAGCGTGATCGCAAACTTCGTAAGCGGCCTCGTGCTGCTGTTCGAGCGGCCCGTCAAGGTGGGGGATCTGCTGGTCTTTGACGGCCAGTGGGGCGAGGTGAAGGCAATCAAAATGCGGAGCACCGTTTTCCAGACATTCGACCGCTCGGTTCTTATCATCCCCAACTCCGATCTTCTCTCGGGTAAGATAGTAAACTGGAGCCATTACGGCGCGGGCCCCAATCGTCTTACTCTCAAGGTGGGAGTCTCCTATAGTTCGGACGTAAAACTGGTGACCCACCTTCTGCAGGAAATCTGCAAAGCCAATCCGCGTGTTTTGAAAGACCCTTTGCCCCAGACTTTTTTCGAGGCCTACGGCGACAGTTCCCTGGATTTTTGCATCAGGGTGTTCGTTGCTACGGCCAATGACCGCGTCCCGGTAACCCACGAAATCAATACGGCCATTTTCGAGGCTTTCCTGGAAAACGGGATCGAAATTCCATTCCCGCAGCGGGATCTGCATATAATAAATGACAAAGGCGCTTCAGTAAGCGATGTCGAGGACTTAATACCCCTGGCGTGCGGTTCGGCTCATGAGAAATAGCCGGTGCGGCAAGCTCCCTCGTGTGGGAGCCTCCGGATAAGACTAGGAAACCGTTTCTTCTCGGTCCAGGACTTCTCGGACTTTCTCGAGCAGGGTCTGTACGGAAAACGGTTTTTGCAAAAAGTCGATGCCCTCGTCAAGAATTCCTTTGTGCGCTATGACATCGGCCGTATAGCCGGACATGAAAATGGTTTTTAAGCCCGGCTTTGCCTCGATAAGCCGGTCTTTTAGGTCTTTACCGTTCATCCCGGGCATTACCACATCGGTAAGAAGCAGATGGATGGGGCCCGGGTGGGTTGCAACCATTGCCAGGGCCGCTGCCGGACTTTGGGCTGCAAGAACCGTGTAGCCGTGCTGCTCCAAAATTGACATCCCAAGTTCGAGCAGCGGTTCTTCGTCTTCCACCAGAAACACTGTCTCCTGTCCTTTGAGAACTTTTACCGGTCCTGAATCGCTTTTCGGGAAAGCCTGGTCTTCGGTGCTGGGTAGATAAATGTCAAAAGTCGTCCCCTGGCCAGGCTTACTGGTAACATCGACAAAACCGTTATTTTGCTCCAGGATGCCGTAGACTGTTGCAAGCCCAAGTCCCGTGCCCTTTCCCACCTCCTTTGTCGTAAAAAACGGCTCGAAGATGCGTTCCCTGGTATTGCTGTCCATGCCGATGCCCGTGTCGCTTACAACGAGCAGAACATAGCGCCCGGGGTTAACCCCGGCATGCTGCCGGCAAAAATAGTCGTCGCATTCCACGTTGCCGGTCGATATGGTGAGTCTTCCCACTCCGGCGATTGCGTCCCGGGCGTTTATGCACAGGTTGGCCAGAATCTGGTCGATCTGTGAGGGGTCCATCTTTACCGACCAAATATCTTTGCCCGGGTTCCAGCGCAGCTCGATATCTTCGCCGATAAGACGCCTTACCATTATCAGCATGCTCTCCACGGTCTCGTTTATATCGAGCACCTTCGGGCTTATCGTCTGCTTTCGGGCAAAGGCCAGGAGTTGGCGGACCAAATCGGCCGAGCGGTGCGCGGCCTTTAGAGTCTCCTGGAGGCGATTGTAGGCCGGCCGATCGGGGCTGATTCCAAGAAGCGCGAGCTCAGTCTGCCCGACAATCACCGAGAGCATGTTGTTGAAGTCATGAGCGACACCACCTGCGAGTCGCCCGACGGACTCCATCTTCTGGGCCTGGTAGAGTTCTCTTTCCAAGGTGCGAAATCGGCCCATGTTGCGCCCGACGGCAAGGTAATGGGTGATGGCGCCAAAAGAATCCCTGATAGGCGAGATGGTGCCCTCTATTTCAAAATCCCCGTTTTTCCCCTTGTTGAAGATCGTACCCATCCACACGCGACCGCAATCGAGGGTCTCCTTCATGTTCGTGTAGAAAACCTTGTCATGGCGCGCGCTGCGCAAAAAGCTCAGTTTTTCCCCCTTGAGTTCTTCGTGGCTATAACCCCCGGAACGCTCGAAAGCCGGATTGACGTAGAGGATGGTTCGATCCTTATCGGTAACGAGAATATTTTCATCGGCCTGTTCGATGGCTGTGGCGAGCAGCGCGGCTTGAGCGTCGCTGCGCTTGCGCTCCGAAATATCGCGAGTGGTTCCGATAATGCCGCACGGAAATCCATCCTGATTGCGCAGGAATCGCGCCGAAACTTCAGTCCAGAACGTGGAGCCGTCTTTTCTGTATTGCTCTATCTCCAGGACGCTCACCCTGCCTGGATCGATTCCTGGAGAACCCTCCAGGGCGAGTTCCCGGGACATGGTCTTTTGAACGAGCTCCATGGCCGCCGGGGTTAAATAATCCACAGGTTCGAGCAGTTGCCATTCGCCAGGCGTCCAACCATGCATTCTTTTAGCCGAAGGGCTTAGGTAGGTAAGTTTCAGATCCATGTCGGTTGTAAAGATCACATCGTGTACATTATCGGCCAGAAGCCGATATTTTTGTTCGCTCTCCTTTAAGGCGTCCTCAAAACGCTTACGCCCGGTGATGTCCTGGATCACCCCGAACACCCGTCCCCGCCTGGGAGAATATTCCGCTACGGAGTAAATATCGATTACTTCCCCGTCGGAGGGCCTGCAAATCTTAAATTCCACACTATAGGGTTTGCCGTTTTCAATCAGTTCGCGCATGGCGGTATCGAGAATTGCGCGATACTCGGGAAGGGGGATTTTCTTAACCTCGGCGGTATTCCATTGCCTGTTTTCCAACCCGTAGAGGATCCGTGCCCCCTCGGAGGCCAAAACCGTGTCGCTTCCCAGGATAAACTCCCAGTTGCCGAAACGGGCCGCCACCTCCGCTCTCTGAAGACGCCCTTCGCTAAGGCCCAACTCCTCGGCCGTTTTCTTTAGCGACTCCTGCGCCCGTTTTCGCAAAACGATTTCCCACACCACGTCTGCGAGTAGCCCGACCGTATCGGCGTCCCTTGCGGTATACTCCTCGGGCTTGTTGCCAACGCCAAGGATTGCGACCAGCTCTCCTTCCCTTATGACCGGCGTCGCCAGGTCGCGAACTACCCTCACGTGGCCCTTGGGCATTCCACGCTTATTTTCGAGTAAACCGTAATCGTTATGGATTACCGGCTTTTTCTCCCGCACGCAATCCGCCCAGATGCCCGCGGAATCGATGCCGTAGTGAAGTCCCTTTTCCAGGGTTTGGCAGAACTCGTGCAACGTGCGGGTTGAAAATTTCTGCATGCAAAGGGTCTTTTGGTCGCTTTCCACGAAGTGGTAATAGCCGATGGGACTGTTTAGCAGGGCGCAGACCTGATCGAGGGCTTCGCCCAAAAGTTCGTCCAAAGAGTGGTCTGCGCCATATTCGATGAGGTGGAGCCGCACTGCGGTCAACCTTTCAGCTATCCGCTCGCCGCTTTGGTCCCGAAAAACCAGCACCACCCCCGTTATTTTTCCGTCATCGCCGCGGATGGGAGCCCCGGAGTCGGCGATCGGTCTTTCCGTGCCGTTTCGGGCGATAAGCATGGTGTGGTTGGCAAGCCCCACCACCACACCCTCTTCTATCACCCGCTCCACCGGGCTCTCGACGGTAGCCCGCGTATTTTCGTTGACGATCCTGAACACCTCCTCCAAGGGCCTGCCCCGGGCCTCTTCTATTTTCCAGCCGGTGAGCTGTTCGGCCACGGGATTCATTAACACGATCCTTGCCTCGCCATCTGTGGAGATGACCGCATCGCCGATGGATTGCAGTGTTATGGCGAGATCTTTTCTGCTCTGTTTGAGGTGAGCCAGATGGCTAAGAGTCGATAAACGATCCGACAAAATCTTGCCCGCAAGCACTGTTGCCAGAGGGTAGATCAGAAGCAACGGCAGGCCGATCCGTCTCAGGACGGTAAAAACGATCTCGGCGGGAAGTGTCAACATAAGAGCCACCATCGTCAGGTGAACGGCAAGGCCAAAGAGGTAGAGCCGTGACGCGGACGGGGGCTCTTTTTCGGGCTTTAGGCGCAAACGGGCCATAAGACCGATACCCGCCGAAGAAACTATTACGAGCAAACCCGTCACCGTGCCCGTTCCACCTATTGCGACGCGGCACGCCGACGCCATGAGCGTTGCAATCGCTGTGGCCAGGGGCCCGTAGTAAAGCGCGCAGAGGCTTACCATTACCGAGCGGCCGTCAAAAATCAGACCGGGGCCAAGGATGAGGGGCCGCAGCATTCCAACCACCGCTGCCCCCCCGAAGACTGCGCCCTGCAACAAAACTCCCACCCTGGTGTCCCGTGGCCGGCGTTCCTCGATAAAGTTGGAAATGACGCTTAGAGCCACCAAAAAGCTAAGGTTGAGAAGCAGATCGGTGTAGACCATAAATTCGTTGTTCCTTCCGGGAAGCTACCGATACCCAACCGCAGCTTCCGCGTTACCGATCGGAAATGCGCGCGCCGAAGGGCCCAAGTGCCCGCGCGTAGCCACGGAAACCGGAAATCACTCCCATAAAAGACCTCGTCTTACGCAATAGTGGGACATCTTCAGCGCCGGGCCTCTTATACGCCTGCTCGTAGCCGATCGTTTCTCCCGAAAAAAAGCTGCAATTGTGGTTCCGTGATGGCCAAAAGTATACGATATACGTATGAAATGCGCAAGTTATGCGTAAAAGAGAGTTTTCCCGAGCTCACTGCTTTATCTGCAATTGTCAACTTGCCTTGTCAGCATTTAGCCTTTATAAGGGTGGAGCTTGGCGGGACCTGCCTGAATCGATAACTTTATCAGTTCTTCGTACATCGGAGGGATTCTTTTGGCCTCAACAACCGATCCAGAGTCGGGAGATGTTTTTTTCTCGGATTACTCACCCGATCGGTTCGCGTTCGCAGGGAGCTTCGAATGTCTTCCGGTTTCCGCGGCAATCCTTGGGCCGGGCGGCAGGATAGAGAAAGTGAACCGACTTTGGCGAGATTTTGCCCTCTATAACGGGATAAAAGACTTAGCGAGCGTATGCGAAGGCGTCAACTACCTCGATGTGTGCCGCCGGGCGGCGAGGGGGGGCGACACGCTCGCAGAAAAGGCGCTGCGTGTCCTGGAGGGCGTGCTGGGCTATCAAACGGAACAAATTGAGCTGGAGTACCCCTGCCATTCTCCGACAGTCAAGCGGTGGTTTCTTTTGAAAGCCAATTCGTTTGGAAATGGTCTGGTGATGCTTCACGTCGACATAACCAAACGAATCCTGGCTGAAGAGGCCCTGGCTGCGGAGGAAAGAAAATTCAGGCTTATAGCGGAAAATAGCGAGGATGTATTTTGGATAAGTTCGCCTGGAGCGGAAAAAATAATCTACGTGAGCCCGGCGTATCGCCAAATCTGGGGCAGAGACCAGGAAGAGCTCTACCGGGACCCGGCTCTTTTTCTTAACGCCGTGCATCCGCAAGACAGGGATTCGATACGTGTAGCTCTTACCCAACGCGCCGGCGTTCCATGGAGCGGGCAATTTCGCATCCTTCGACCCGATGGCGCCGTGCGCTGGATTCATTACAGCCGTTTCCCGGTTGGTAACTCCGATGGCCAACCAGTTTTTATGGCCGGTATAGCGAGCGACATCACCGAACGCAAACAGTCCGAAGACAAAATAATTAATTCCAGGGATGAACTCGAACGTAGGGTCAAAGAGCGTACCAAAGCTCTCGATCAGACCGATGGCGCCCTGCAATTCCTATTGGGGCAACGCGAACAGGACAGGAAAAAATTGCAGGAAATGGTTTTGGCCAACGTGCGCCATTCGATAAGACCGTACCTGGATTTGCTCGGCCGCTGCAGCCTGACAACGGAAGCAACCGATTATTTGAAAATAGTTACTGCTAAAATTGAAGAGATTACGTCGTCGTTTGTTAAAAATCTCTCCGACAGGTATCTTGATTTGACCCCGATGGAAATCCGGGTCGCCGAGCTTATAAAAGACGGCCACGCCACTAAGGATATAGGGACTCTCCTCCACCTGTCCGCAGGCACGATACGGTACCATCGGGAGAATCTGCGATGCAAGCTGGGTATAAAGAATAAACATTACAACCTCGTGACATTCCTTAAAAATATGGAGTAAGTACAGGTTTTATCCCTGTATTTTACCTGTAAACAACCTGCCTCATTCTATTTCGTCTTTCGTCCGAATTACCTGTTTGTAGCCCGGGAGCCTTAGAAAAACTGCGCATCCCGTGTCGGGGACTAAAATTTCAGGCAGCCGATTCGGCGCCGTTTCCCACTTGTGGTTGGCGATGAAAAACACATGGTGAGGAATCTGGATTTTCCATGCAATTATCCTCGCTAAACGATGCCTGATGTATGTACCTTTGGAAAGGACGGATGATCATGTTCAAGAATATGAAATTGGCAATGAGATTATCGCTTGGATTCAGTGTGGTGCTTCTGCTTCTGTTATCATTGGCCTATACTGGAGTAAGCCGCTTGACCAATTTGGGTGGAGTAGCCGAGGAATTGGCTGCCAAACGCGTTCCGGAGTTGGAGGCCCTTTACGGTATCATGAAGAATTTCGACATTGCGGCCCGCTCGGTTCGCAATGTAACCCTCAACATGCATCTTGCTCATCCCGATGAGAATGTGAATAAGACACAGAAGGCAAACTACGACAAAGGGAAGGCGGCCTTGACCGAATCGCTCGGGAAACTCGAAAAAAGGCTGGTTTCGGCCAAGAGCAGGGAACTTTTGGGGGAGATCGGGAACAGCTACTCCGAAACGGCAAAATTGATGGACAAGGCCATGGCGCTGAGCTTGAGCGACAAGCATATGGAAGCAACCGATGTAATAGTGCACCAACTTCTCGATGTGCAGACAAAATTTCTCAATGCTTCGACCGCTCTTGCGGCTTTTGTGGTCCAACATTCGGACAGCGCCGGCGCCAAAGCCTTGAAGATGAACGATAGCGGGCGGATACTATTACTTACAATCACCGGTCTTGCGTTACTTCTTGGCGTATTTGTCGCTTTTTTCATCACCCGCAGCATAACCGGGCCTCTTAATCGGGCTATTGCGGGTCTAATCGAAGCCGCCGACCAGGTTGGCTCGGGGTCGGGGCAAGTATCATCGGTTAGCCAGGAGCTTGCCGAAGGAGCTTCGCAACAGGCTTCATCGATTGAAGAGACTTCTGCCTCGCTGGAAGAAATAGCTTCCATGACGAAGCAAAACGCCTCTAATGCCAATCAGGCCAATTCCATCATGAACGATACAAGGCAGGTAATCGGAAAAGCAACGAAGTCCATGGAGCATCTCACCACCTCGATGGAAGAAATCTCCAAGGCAAGCGAAGAGACCTTCAAAATCATTAAAACCATTGACGACATCGCTTTTCAGACCAATCTTCTCGCCCTCAACGCCGCGGTGGAAGCGGCAAGGGCAGGGGAGGCGGGGGCAGGGTTCGCGGTCGTGGCCGATGAGGTGCGCAGCTTGGCCATGCGGGCCGCGGAGGCCGCTAAAAACACGTCCAGCCTGATCGAAGGAACCGTGAAAAAAATCAGGGAGGGGGCGGATATCGTCCATAAAACCAACGGTGAATTTTCCCGGGTCGAATCGAGCGCGGCCAAAATGGGTGAGCTTGTTGGGGAAATTTCCGCCGCATCGGTCGAACAGGCGCAGGGGATTGAACAGGTAAGCAAAGCCGTTGCCGAGGTGGACAAAGTGGTCCAGCGAAATTCTGCCAATGCTGAGGAATCCTCGTCGGCTTCCGAGGAAATGAATGCTCAGGTCGGTCAATTAAAAGAACTCGTAGAAGACCTCGTACAGGTTGTAGGCAGGAGCCGCAACGCCGCCTCCTCTTTCGAAAAAGAAAGCGTAGAGAAACAGCGAAGAAGTCCTTTGGCAAGCAGATCGCTTCCGCAAAAGCCAATTGAAACCAAAGGCCGTAGCAGAAACGGCAATGGAAAAGCCCAAGCTATGTCTAAAAATCATACCCCCGAGCACATCATCCCGTTTGATGGGGAAATGTCTGAATTCTAGGGCCAGTACGTGCTCCAGGAGGGAAGCGGCGAAAGGTCGCCTCCCTCTTGGTACTTGCAGTCAGATACCTCCGGCAAAGCCGGAGGCCTGAAAAACCGTGGACCGCTCAAAGCGGTTGTAAACCGTTGACCACCTGAAGGTGGTGACTACTCGAACAGGTTTAGCTGGTCCAGTCGGCGATCCTCTGCCTCCTGATTCCTAATATATTGGCGGATAACCTGCTCATCCCTTCCCACCGCGGAAACGAAATATCCTCCGGCCCAGAAACTTTGACCAGTAAATCCTTTCTTTTTCCCAAGAAAGCTCCTGGCGATGTGAATAGCGCTCTTCCCCTTGATGTAGCCAACCACCTGAGAAACTCCGTACTTGGGTGGAATGGA
>JARLHO010000157.1 GCA_031292215.1 Syntrophobacteraceae bacterium
ACCCCCCTTTGAAAACTTACAATTACCCACACATGCTCCCACCTATCTCCTTTTGCAAAGTTGCAAATAAGGGGGGCGAGCGAGCCCAGCCGGTCCATGCGCGTCATTGCAAGCGGCTGGAGAGTAAATCCCCCCAACCCCCCTTTGCAAATAAGGGGGGCGATCGGGCCAAGCCCCTTTCTTGGGAGTCTCCGCTAAGGGGTAAGTGGGCGCATGTGTGGGTAATCGTCAGCTTTGAAAAAAGGGGGGCGATTGAGCCAAGCCCCTTCTTTCGCGTCTCCGTTAAGGGGAAAATGGGCGGGCGTCCGTAAAACTGGCTCTGTACTTTTAGAAACGATATGTTATCTATTTTCTAGGCCAAATTAGGGAAATCAGGTGGATTCGGAGTGGGGAAGGGTATGGGGTCCTGTTTTACGTCTTGCAATTCGCCGAATTTGGTTGTCAAAATCGATATTATTTTGGTATTGTAATATGTTTGGACATCTGTCAATGCAAAAATCGGATACGGGACCTTGAGCGAACCCCGATGCAAGGTCGCAGCCACTTAGCGCGTCAGCGGGCGTCTTGCCGCGGGCGCCGACCGGCTTCTATGGCCGGGGCGGCGTTACTGCAGAGTTTTTCCCCGGATGACCATAGAACGTATCCTTAGCTAACCATTCGACTCTCCCGGTACGGCGTGCGCGGCCATAGGGTTCGCTTTTGCCGGGATGAGCCAGGCGTGGATAAATAAACAGCAGGAGAATAGAGCCTAATGTGTCGTTTGATCGCGATGACCAGTAGCGAGCCTCTTAGCCCGATCGTGGCGATGAGGGCCCTCGATGTTATGCGGGAGGGTCATGACGGCTCGGGGGTCGGCCTCTTTATGAGCGACCTTGGCGGGCCGTTCGAGGAGCTTAAGGGACTGCCGATTCTGTCGGGCATATGCACCGGCGAGGGAGTAAAGCGCCTCGATCAGTTCATGATGAACCTGGGGTTCATGACCAAGCACAAGGTATCGGTGCGGAGTTCGAAAAAAACGCCCCCTGCGGGCACTCCCAGGCGCGATGTGTACGTGATCCGCGCCTATGAGTATCCCCAGACGTGGGATGGCCTCGATCGCCGGGAAGTAGAGTTCCAGTTGATGATGACCCGCCTCAAGCTCAGGCAGATGGGCGAGGAAAACGAGGACATGATCATCTACAGCTTCTGGCCCGACGTGATCATGATAAAGGAGATCGGCGATCCTCTCCAGGTAGCCGAATACCTTCAGCTCGACAGCGAAGAGTTGCGGGCCAGGGTCATTCTCGCTCAGGGCAGGCAGAACACCAACTATGCGATAAACCTCTACGCCTGCCATCCCTTCTTCATCCAGGGCATAGCGTCGATGACCAACGGGGAGAACACGGCTTTTGTGCCCAATCGCGAGTACCTGATGTCGCGCGGTTTCCCGGGCTACATGGGGTATCAGTCCGACTCCGAGGTCTTCACTCACATAGCCCATTATATGCTAAACAGCCTCGGTTTGGGCATCGAGGCCTACAAGCACATAATCACTCCGCTCCAGGACGGGGATTTGGAGTCCCACCCCGACGCAGGGTTTCTAAAGCAACTAAAACATTCATGCCGCAGGCTAATTATCGACGGCCCCAACTGTGTGATTGGGCGGTTGCCCGATAACTCCGTCTTCCTGGTCCAGGACCGCAAAAAATTCCGCCCTGCGGTTGTCGGGGGCCGGAAGGGGCTCTACGCGCTATCCTCGGAGATGTGCGGCCTGGAGGCCGCCGTTCCCGACCGCGATAAAAGCAAAGATTTTCAGCCGATGCATCTTGATACGGTCATCATTGCTTCTGACCGCTCGGAGGTCCGGATATGCTCGCAAACGGAACCATTGTCCCCTCTTCACTGAGCGTGAGGGACCTGCTGTGGCAGGTCAAGTGGGATAAAGAAAAATGCACCCTGTGCGGCCGGTGCTGCGCGGTTTGCCCCGTTCAGGCAATCGAGCTGGGTGTGCACAGAAAAAGAACCATACAGATCCCGTCGCTTGCGGAAATCGGCCCGTCGACGACCTCTTCCAATGTCTACCAGGTCTATCACGGGATAAGGCAAAAGACCGATCCGGCCTACGGCTGCACGGGTTGCGAGATGTGCAACCTGGTGTGTCCAAACGGCGCGATAGCCGCAGAAAGATCCGAGGAAGTCGATAAACAGCGCTTCCATGTAAACCAGGGCGGCCAGCCAAGAAGGCGCGGAGGCAGAAGAAACGCCCCCGATTCCTCAAATCTTGGAACACTTGACCGCATAAAGTTTACGCGAATCTCGATGCTTACCGACCCGGCACTCGACGCGGGCCGCCATGAATTCGAGCTGCGAACGCTTCTTGGCCGGGTACTTCCTCCCGAGGAAAACATAAGGCTATACCGCGAAAACGGCTGGATTCCTCCGGTACGGGAGATTTACCCGCTGCTCATCGGCAGCATGTCCTTTGGCGCTCTTTCCCCCAACATGTGGGAAGGGCTCCAGATGGGTGTGGCCTACTTAAATGAAGAGCTCGGGATGCCGGTAAGGATGTGCACCGGCGAAGGCGGCTGCCCGCCAAGGCTTTTGCGGTCGAGATTTCTAAAGTACACGATTTTGCAGATAGCCAGCGGCTATTTCGGCTGGGACGAAATAATTCATGCCCTTCCCGAGATGAAGGAAGACCCCTGCGCGATCGAGATCAAATACGGTCAGGGCGCAAAGCCCGGAGACGGCGGTTTGCTGATGTGGTCGAAGGTAAATAAGCTCATCGCAGCCATTCGAGGAGTGCCGCCCGGGATCAGCCTTCCCAGCCCGCCGACCCACCAGACGCAGTATTCGATCGAAGAATCGGTGGCCAAGATGATCCAGTCCATGTATATGGCCTGGGGCTTTAGAGTGCCGGTCTATCCGAAGATTTCCGGGACCTCTACCGCTCTGGCTGTCCTAAACAACCTCACCCGTAACGCCTATGCGGGAGGGCTTGCGATCGACGGCGAAGACGGCGGCACGGGGGCTGCCTACGCCGTATCGATGGATCACATGGGACATCCGATTGCGAGTAACATTCGCGACTGCTACTTAAACCTCGCAAGGCTTGGCAAGCAAAACGAAGTGCCTCTTTTTGCGGGGGGCGGTGTCGGCAAAAACGGCAAACTCGCGGCCAACGCCGCAGCGCTCATAATGCTTGGGGCAAGCGGGGTGCAGGTCGGCAAATACATCATGCAGGCCGCGGCAGGATGTGTTGGCTCGGAGACCGACCGGTGCAATGTGTGTAACATCGGGTTGTGCCCCAAGGGGATCACCTCCCAGGATCCGCGCCTTTACCGGCGCCTTGATCCGGAGAAGGTGGCCGAGCGGCTGGTCGATGTCTATTTGTCATTTGATACCGAATTAAAGAAGATAGTCGCTCCCTTGGGACGTTCGACTTCTCTTCCTATCGGCATGTCCGACGCCCTGGCCATAGACGATAAGGACGCAGCCGATCGGCTTCAGATAAAATACGTGGTCTAGAAGGAGCGGGGAGCAGGGAGCAGGGAGCTGGAAGAATAAGCCGTCTTTCGCTTCCCGCTTCCCGCTCCTTGCCTAAACGAAGGAGCGGGCAGCAGGGAGCGGGGAGCAGGAAGAATAAGCCGCCTTTCGCTTCCCGCTTCCCGCTCCTTGTCTAAACTCTTGTGGAGTTTTACTATGGAACAGCATCAGGGGTCAGTGGTTCACCTTTGTGGATTCGAAAACGGCCAGCGCATCGAATCGCGCATTCTCGAAGAAAGAATTCAGCAGGCAGTGGAGAAGGGCTGCCGGGTGGTCGAAATCGAGGCTTTCGGCCAGCACGGCATCGGGGGCAGGCTCTGGAAGGGTGGAGACCAAAAGCTTCATGTAAAGATTTCCGGCGCACCCGGACAGCGCGTAGGCTCGTTGGGTTTCCCCAATAGTCTCATCGAAGTTTTTGGCCCGTGTTCCGACGATGTGGGCTGGCTAAACGCCGGGGCAGATATCATCATCCACGGACATGCCACCAACGGCGTGGCAAACGCGATGGCCCAGGGCAAGGTCTATATAGCCGGAAACATCGGGGCGCGCGGCATGACCATGACCAAGCACAATCCGCGCTTTTCGCCTCCGGAGCTGTGGGTGCTGGGATCGGCCGGCGACTATTTCGCCGAATTCATGGCGGGAGGGGTTGCGGTAATCTGCGGACACGAGCCTCAGGAGCGCGCGAATGTGCTGGGCTTTCGTCCGTGCGTGGGGATGGTTGGCGGAAAGATCTTTTTCCGCGGGCCGCATAAAGGCTACAGCAAGGCGGACGCAAGGCTCATTCCGATAGGAGACGGTGATTGGCGCTGGCTTTGCGAAAACATGCAAACCTTTCTGCCGGCGATCGGGAAAACGGAGCTCTTGGAGACCTTTTCCGACCGCGAGCAGTGGCAGGTGCTAAAAGCCCGGGGGCCTCATGAGAAGTTCTCCAAAGCCAGGCTCTCGATGGCCGCCTTCCACCAGAAGGTCTGGGATCCGGAGCTTGGCAAGGGCGGGCTTGTCGGAGATCTTGTGGACTTTGACCGAACGACGATCCCGCTTATAACCACCGGATTAATGAGGCGCTATGTGCCGGTCTGGGAAAACAAAAAGTTCGCCTCGCCGTGCGAGGCAAGCTGCCCGACGGGGATACCGGTCCACGAGAGGTGGAGGCTCATTCGGGAAGGAAGAGTCGATGAGGCAGTGGATATGGCTCTTGCCTACACGCCTTTTCCGGCATCGGTTTGCGGCTACCTTTGTCCGAACCCGTGCATGCAGAGCTGCACAAGACTTAACGCCAGGATGCCCCAGTTAGACATCTCGCAACTGGGGAAAGCCAGCATTGCGGCAAAACTTCCGGAATTTCCTGCGCTTAGCGGCAAAAAGATCGCGATAATAGGCGGGGGTCCAGCGGGGATATCGGTTGCGTGGCAGTTGCGCCGCAAGGGGCATGAGGCTATCCTATACGATATGAGGCCCGAGCTTGGCGGAAAGATCTCGGCCATGATCCCCCGATCCCGCATTCCCGATGAGGTGATCGAAGCCGAACTTGCGCGCGTAAGGGAGGCGATCCCTCATGTATTCCTGCACCAGAGGCTTGAGAAGTCAGATATTCAGGAAATCAGGGAAGATTTTGATTTCGTCGTGATCGCCTCGGGCACGCAGAAGCCCCGCGTATTGCCTATCCCGGGAAAAGAAAAACTTATCCCGGCCATCGAGTTTTTGCAGCGGAGCAAGGCGGGAGAGGCCAAAGTCGGGAAGCGGGTGTTGATCATCGGGGCGGGAAACGTCGGCTGCGATGCGGCAACGGAAGCCCACAGGCTTGGCGCAGAGGAGATCTTGCTAATAGACATCCAGGCGCCGCTCTCGTTTGGCAAGGAGCGCCAGGAAGCCGAAGCGGCGGGCGCAAAGTTTAAGTGGCCCTGCTTTAGCAAGGCGGTAACCGAGGAGGGCCTGGAGCTTACAACCGGCGAGGTGATCCCCGCGGATACGATAATCATCTCGGTAGGGGATCTGCCCGAGCTCGATTTTCTGCCCGAAGGCGTCGAGACCGAGCGTGGATTCATCAAGGTGGACGGAAATTTTCAGACAACGGATCCGAAGATTTTCGCCATAGGCGACACGGTAAAGCTCGGACTGCTAACGGATGCGATCGGAGCCGGGAAAAAGGCGGCCGAAAAGATTTGCGACATTTTGTCCGGAAAAGATGTGCAGGGGGTTTCTTCGCGCTCCCGGATCGACTACGGGCGGGTAAAGCTCGAGTACTTCGACCCGCGGCAATCGATTTTTAACGGCATCGAATCGTGTGCTTCCCAGTGCTCTTCGTGCGGGACCTGCCGGGACTGCGGTCTGTGCGCGACCGTCTGCCCGGAATCGGCCATATCGCGGCAAAGCCGCGATAACGGGACGGGATTTGAGATGGTCGCAGACCCTGAGAAGTGCATAGGATGTGGCTTTTGCGCGGGAGCTTGCCCCTGCGGCGTCTGGGATCTGGCGGCAAACGAGCCTATCGGGTAAGCGCCTGGGATTTTTTGCCGCTTTTTTCGTGAGGGCGCACTCTATTTTTTATTGCAAAACATGCCCACCGGCTCTGCCGGTGGGCATGTTTTGTTTTTAGGTGATGTCCATCCGGCAACAAGGGTCGTGACGGAGGCGCGCACGGATTAGTATCCATCCTGAATTGCTCCCGAACTCCGGCGGGTCCATGTAGAGGGCGGGGGACAAATAACACGCCATGCATGATCACCTTGGAAGGGGGCTCTGCTCGGTCACCGCCGCATGCGGAATATCCACCATCTATCCGGGAGCGGACCTGTAACGGTGGTGGAATAAACCGGCCGATCTGAGAAGCTGCACCTCGGCGGGCAAACTCGAGCAAGGCTTGCTTCGATATTCCTCCATCGTTTTCCATTTCCAAAACCTAAACTGGTTTCCATCCGGAAACCTATTGGTGGGCAAGATGAAGCTTTTGCCCACCCTACTAAGGATTCGCACCCGGCGGGCACACGCAGTAACCTTGCAATTACCCACACATACGCCCATTTACCCCTTTGCGGAGACTCGCAAGGAGGGGCTGGGCTCGATCGCCCCCCTTTGCAAAGGGGCGTTGGGATCCGTCCATGTTCTTAAGAAAATCGAGGTCGGAAAACGAGAGAACCTGTTTTGCATCGGTCATCCTCTTGCGCAATTGTCTCGCGAATGGTTTGAGGCTACTGCTAAAGGGAAGCATTTAAAAAATCCCCCCGACCCCCCTTTGCAAAACTTACAATTACCCACACATAGCGCGCACCTATCTCCTTTTGCAAAAAAGGAGGGCGATCAGGCCAAGCCCCTTTCTTGGGAGTCTCCGCTAAGGGGTAAGTGGGCGCATGTGTGGGTAATTGTCAGCTTTGCAAAAAAGGGGGGCGATCGAGCCAACCCCTTGCAGCATCTTTAGACCTTGCGATGAGGGATGATCGGGGTAAGCGATTGCGTGATCGTCAGGATATTGACAAGAGACGAGTCCCCCTGTCATGCTTTGGGCGCATCACAACGGCAAAGAGGCCGTGATGATCGAGCGAGTGCGGGGAGGAGAGATCAAACGAGGTTTCTGCGATACTCGCCGTCCATTTTCAATCCGTTGATATCCGTTGTCTTTTCACCGCGCGAGGATTTGATCCGGTCGATGTTTCTTTTTACGACAGCACGCCGGTTGGCGTAGGCAAGAGAGGTCTCCTCGGTGATCTTTCCCCGCTTATAGAGGGTGGTGATGCTGGAGTCGAAGGTAGTCCATCCGAAGGGTTCGGACTGTTCCATCATTTCGTAGAAGGTCTTGCCTTCGGCTTCCCCGTGGGCGATGGCCTCCTGCACCCTGAGGCTGTTGCCCATTATTTCGAGGGCTGCGACGCGCCCCCCGGAAATCTTGGGAAGAAGCCTCTGGGAGATAACCCATTTCATGCTGTCGGCCAGGCGGATGCGGATGAGCCGCTCCTCTTCGGGGTCAAACATGCCGACGATGCGGTTTATACTCTGGCCGGCATCGGTTGTGTGCAAAGTAGTCAGAACGAGGTGGCCGGTTTCCGCAGCGCTCATTCCGATTTCCACCGTCTCGCGGTCTCGCATCTCGCCTACCAGTATCACCTTGGGGGCCTGGCGCAACGCGGCCCGAAGCCCGTTTGCAAAGGTATCGAAATCCAGCCCCAGCTCGCGCTGGTTAAAGGTGGCCTTGAGCTGCGGGTGAACGAATTCCACCGGGTCCTCCAGGGTGACCACATGGTAGGGGTGGCGGGAATTGATTTCGTTTAAAACCGCGGCCAGGCTCGTTGTCTTTCCGCTCCCGGTCGCTCCGGTCACAAAAATGATTCCGACCTTTTCATCGGCCACCTGTTTTAGTACCGGAGGCAGTCCGAGTTCGTCGAGCGATTTTATCCTGGTCGGGAGTTGGCGCATGACGATGGAGTAGGTGCCGCGCTGAGAAAATACATTGACTCTAAACCGGGCCCGGCCGGGCAGGTGGTAGGACACATCGCACGATCCGGTGTTTAGGAGGTGGCGAACGCCTCGACTGTCGTTTCCAACCAGGTTAAGGGCTATGGTTTCGGTGTGAAAGGGAGTAAGGACGCCGATGCCCAAACCCGCGCAAGCCGTTTTGAGCAGGCCGTCCACCTCGGCCTGCATGGGTTTTCCCACAGTGAAATTGATGTCCGATACGGTTGGGTTCTCGTCCAGGATGCTTAGAAGAAGCCCATCGAGTTCTGCTCGTCTCATGATCGTCTTTCCTGCTCCCGCTCGCGAGCTGATTTTTCCGTTTCAAACGGCCAAAGCAAATAGCGCGCAGTTCCCGTTTCTTCCCGAGGCTGACCGCTCTAGATTTCGGTAAAGTCGGGCGGAGGCCCGGTAAGGTATTGGCGAAACTTGTCTTTATCCACACACTTCATGTACGCTTCGTTGGGGTCGATTCGGCCGGCCTTTAAGTGATAGGCTATGGAATCGTCGAGCGTCTGCATGCCATACTTTTTCCCCGTCTGAATCGCGGATGTGAGTTGATGGGTTTTTGATTCCCGAATCATCGCCCGTACCGCATGGGTCCCTATCAATATTTCAAGGACGGCTATTCGCCCCTTCATGTCGATGCGTTTAAAGAGGGCCTGGGAAACCACGGCCCGGATGCCATCGGCCAGGGTCGAGCGAATCTGGGCCTGCTCGCCTACCGGAAACACCTCTATAATTCGGTCGACGGTCTTTGATGCGCTCTGCGTATGAAGAGTTGAAAAAACCAGGTGTCCCGTTGCAGCCGCTTCAACTGCCAGACGGATCGTCTCCAGGTCTCGCATTTCGCCAACAAGGATAATGTCGGGGTCCTCGCGCAGCGAGGCCCTTAGGGCGGATGAAAAAGTGCGCGTGTGTGTGCCGACTTCCCGGTGATTTATAAGGCAGCTCTTGCTGGTATGAACGAACTCTATCGGGTCTTCGACCGTTATTATGTGCTCTTTTCTCTTGCGGTTGGCCTCGTCGATAATGGCGGCAAGAGTCGTGGATTTGCCGCTTCCGGTCGGTCCGGTGACGATGACAATCCCGCGAGGCAGGAGGGCAAGGCGTCCAATAACCGAGGGAAGGCCAAGTTGCTCGATCGACAGAATCTCACTGGGGATCTCTCGAAAAACGGCGCCGATCCCGTTTTTCTGGACAAAAAAATTGACCCGGTAGCGGGCAAGTCCGGGAATTTCGTAGGCAAAATCAAGGTCTCCGGTTTCCTCGAACACCTTGATCTTATCTTCGGGCGTGATCTCGTAGAGCATCGAACGCAATTCATTGTCATCGAGGACCCTGTATTTGACCCGCTCAAGATCTCCTCGGATCCTCAAAACCGGCTGCTGGCCCGAGACCAGGTGCAGGTCGGAAGCTTTTTGTTCGTTCATCAGCTTGAAGAAAGCATCTATTTTAGCCACGAACCCTCCTTGGAAAGATAAATGTCGGAGGCCGGCGAGCTTCGCAGGCGGTCGTCTGCAATGAAGCAATAAGCATGCCGTAAATCGACTTATTTTCGGCCGCACGGACTGTACTGGTCCATAATGTTGACATAGGTGCGCCTCGAGACCTGCGAGGCGAGGAAGCGTAGGATTTCGGCCGTCCCCGCCAGTCCGTTGGGCATTACCAGGTAGCGTACAAGAACGCCTCTTTGAGCCACCCCGGGATTTATCGCAAACCAGTTCCCCGACCTGCCGGTGCATCTCCAGAAGAGCTCTACGGGCGCGAAAAGGGTAATCCGGGGCCCCGCACAACCGCTCGGCGACCTCGGGGTCCCAGAATTTGAAATCCGGCATATAAATATCGACTATTCCTTCCAAAAGCTTAAGGGCGCGAAACGCGTTCGTAGCCGGAGCAACGCGCACCCCCTTTTCGAAAGCAAGGGGAAGCGCCTGGAGGATAGGCGCGATACCATGTGTGGGGGTGACAAGGTTTATGTTGTGGCAACCCATTTCTTGCAGGGCAGTATTTTGGTAAGCGTTCACCACGAAGCCCCATTTTTCCCTTCGCGCTCTTTGTGTTCTTCGTGGTTGAATCCCGGTATTGCTCTCAGTTCAGACCTCCGGGTCAGTAGCCAACCACGAAGAACACGAAGAGCACGAAGGAAGAGCAAA
>JARLHO010000019.1 GCA_031292215.1 Syntrophobacteraceae bacterium
CTTTTGGCCTGCTTTGGCCGCTCATCAATCGCAAAATCCTCGACGTAGCTCTGCTACGCCTGCGGTTTTGCTCAATCCTCGCGACCAAATCAGTCTCAAAATCCGGCGCAATCCCTAAAGGCTTATTTACGGACAAGCCCTAAGAACTGCATAAATAACCGAACACAATCTCACCGGCGATCAACCCGGGTAGAGGCGGGGTTTATCCCCGCCCGGTCCTTTCCATGTTTGGCAATCAATGACGGTCTTAGTAAACGCCAGGTATCGGTAAGACTTCGACGCTCAAATGAATTGACCCGCCTGGGTTACAATCAGAGAAGGTGATCGACAGGTTGAAAGAAGATGGCTACAACGAACTGCCGTCCACAAAGCCACGGAGCATTCTCACCATCGGTTTTGACCTGCTCCGCTCCCACTTGTTCCCGGATCAAGAGGCAAAAGACACCAAAGAAAGATCTGGCGTTGGCACGAGCCAGGGAAAAAGAGGTCGCCGGTGAGAACACATAGGCAGATGGTTGCCGAATGGAAGAAGGATCCCGCGTTCCTGGTTGAATATGATGCTTTGGAAGAGGAATTCGCGGTTTTCGATGCGTTGGTAGTGGCCCGCAAAGCTGCCGGGTTGACTCAAGCAGAGGTTGCCGAACGAATGGGCACAAAACCCCCCGCAGTAGCGCGTCTGGAATCTTCAGGAGGAAAACAGAAACACTCTCCCAGCCTCACAGCACCCTTCGCCGTTACGCAACAGCTCTCGGATGCAAATCGGAGATAAAGCTGATTCGCAGGAAATGAAAGCGTCGGAATAAAAGGCCGCCGAAGTTCTCGCTTAAAGCCGGTTTTTTCGGCCTTTTCGGAATTATTTTCCTTAACCCATGGGGATCGTATCCTCAATTTCTATTTGCGGCATCAGGAATTGCCAGGAAAGTAATGCTTGCCGGCGGGAGTTCTACTCGCCCAGCCAGTATGCGTTCGCCTGACAGGTTCGGAAATTCATCGTTTGGTCCCAGCTTGAGATCCTGTCCATTTAATTGAACCTGCCTGTCCTCCAGATTTCGAGCGGTCAAGGTGTAGCGATCCGCCGGCGTGGGAAGAATAATCGCCGTTGATCGCGTCCGGCTGTTGTTGATCGCCAGGGGCGAAACGCCGCCGGGATGGCTGCGCAGACTGTGGGCGTAAAGGTGCAGACCTTCCCGAATCGGGAATGAGTTCCGGAAATACCCCGGATGAGGCCAAAAAGGCGCTGGACGAGGCGGTTCATCTCTTTATCCAAACGGCCTCCGACACGGGCACTCTCGACGAGATCCTCGATGAGTGCGGGTATGAATGTAATCAAGGTACTTGCATCGCACCATCGTCGATTGCTCTAGAAAGACACACCAGCTTGATCGCATAGAGTTGATGGGCAGAAAACTCACGCCTCTCCATTGGAAAATTCTGGAGAGAGTAACATAGGCGATCCGCCATATTCCAATGGCTGGGTTGATTGTCCTCGCCTTCTCAATACTGGGCGCACGCCGGGCACAGGACAAGCTCCATCATCCGATGATATGGAGGCTTGATTTGGTCAGACCCCGGACACCGGCGGACGGCCGGACCGTCAAACAGCTTGGAGGGGGCAGGCGGGGCAGCCTTATCCACCGGGACTCCCTACTCGGCGGGTGGGCTGAAAAGCTCCTCGTCCGAGCGGGGCGATATTGAAAAAAGGGGGGCCGTTGCCTGACTCAGCCTGCCGGGTGAGAGTTCAGCGATTCGACAGTTTGAGCTTAATCCTTACCTGTTCTTTTTCGGCATCAATCAGCTCGCCAATTCTTGCGAGCAGCTTCCTGCCTTCCGACCAGTGCCCCCCGGCCACCACCAGGAAATCATGATTAACGGGACTTACCTCCACGGATGGAATTTCGTCCATCAGCGCGTTCTGCAGTCGGGCTGCAAGATAGCAAAGGCGCATATCTTTGCGCGATTGGGCTGTAGGCTGGAAGCAGGGCAATTTTGCCGCGATCGCGAGGCCCTCCACGGCTTCGTCAAGTCCAAAAGCGCTGACATTAAGCACCAGATCATAGAGCAGCGAGTCGGTCGTATCGAGGCCGAATACATGGTAGCCCCAGCGAATCCGTGCCTCGTCGTCTTTTACCAGGGCCTTTTTGGCCTCTTCGGCCGAAAGATATTCGCACCGCATTTCTTCGGCGACCCGGTCGTCCATATCGGCCAGAATCCTGACTTTAATGACGTGAGAGACACCGTTTACAAAATAGTGGCCGCCAAGTCCGTGATAGACAATCCGGTCCCTCTGCAGAACGTTCAATATGGCCTCACGGAAGTAGGACACATACCTTTGTTTTCCATGGGTGAAACGGTCGAACGCGGTAGGGGCGTCATGAACGGCGCGCACCAGGGTCATCTCGGGAATGTCGAAGTGTTTGGAAGCATCAAGGAGAATCTCCCGGGACAGGCAATCATATCCCAGCTTCGCCGCGAGTCTTTCCGCAACTTCCCTGCCTTGGCTGTAGGAGCCCCGTGAGATGGTGATTACCGGCATCTGCTTTCTTTTTCCCGTTTGCATTCAAATCTATTTTGTATAATCGTAAATAACACCAAAATCAACACGGGTGAGACTTCTGTGCAGGGCAATCGCATGTAATAGCGCTGGACATTGGCATCCAACTGTGGCAAGCTACCTTGGACTATTATGCCCAAAGGGAGACACCACATGGAAAACGAGTCTAACTATACGATTACCAGTTATTTTTCGACAATCGACGATCCCCGGATTCAGTTAAAAACGCGCC
>JARLHO010000158.1 GCA_031292215.1 Syntrophobacteraceae bacterium
CATAGCGGGCTGGAAAAGGGAGCGCTTTCCCGTAGAGGAGGACCATAACTGGATATCCGCAGCGCCCGACCGGGTGTGCGAACTGCTTTCCCCAAAAACGGCCGGAACGGATAAATCCCTCAAAAGGGCCATCCACGCCCGGGCCGGAGTGCCCCACCTGTGGCTCATAGACCCGATAGCCAGGACGTTGGATGTGTTTCGACTGGTGGAAGGCAACTGGCTGGTCGCCGGTTTTTTCGCCGGAGACGATACGGTGCGGGCCGAACCCTTCCAGGCCGTCGAAATGGATCTTGGCCTGCTCTGGCTGGAGAAATCCTGAATTTCCCGTTTCCTTCCGTAAATAACGTAGAAATCCATCCTGCTTGATCTTCGCCCGAAAATAACATAATAGTCGCAGTTATACCTTATTGGCTCAACTGTAAGCGCGGAGTGGATTGCGCTTTTCCCGGGGACTGTGACACGTGAAAGGTATAATGCGATGCAAAGACCAGTACTACTGAAGACATCCGTAGTCGATGAAACGTTTGCCGGAGTTACCTACCACATCGACGGGGAGCTCGTTCCATCGCTTACCGTGGATCTATCGGGCGAGCAGTCCATCTATTTCGAACATCACATCCTGCTTTGGAAACACCCGGAGGTCGTCATCTCCATTCGTGCGATGAAAGGCGCTCTAAAGCGAATGATTGCGGGCATCCAGATATTTGTGACCCAGGCCTCGGGCCGTGGGCAGATCGCCTTCAGCAGGGACGGGGCCGGCCATGTATTCGGCATGCACCTCGCGCAGGGCCAAGAAATGCATGTGCGTGAACATCAGTTCCTCGCCGCCACCGGAAATGTCGAATACACGTTCGAACGCGTCAAAGGCATCAGCAATATGCTCCTTGGCGGGACCGGCTTTTTCATCGATAAATTCCACGCCGCAAAAGGCGAAGGGATTCTGTGGCTGCACGGTTACGGCAATGTATTCGAGCGGGTGTTGGCGCCCGGCGAGCAGATCGACGTCGAACCCGGGGGGTGGCTCTACAAGGACCTGTCCGTCAAGATGGACACAAATATCCAACGGCTTTCCACTGGATTGTTCGCCGGGGTGAATCTGGTTACCAACCGCTTCACCGGGCCGGGCCGGCTGGGCCTCCAGTCCATGTACGTTCACATGGCCACGGAGCAGTAGGACTGGAACGAGTCGCGTACGCGCCGTACCAAGGCGCGAGCATCAACTTTTCCCCTTGGCGTATTGCGCCAGGGCGCGCCCGGTGAGCGAGCTTTTGCGAGCCGCAAATATGTCCTCCGGCGTGCCCTCGGCCACGATCGAGCCGCCTTCGTCCCCGCTACCCGGGCCGATATCGATAACGTAGTCGCTCGCCCAGATGAAATCGGTATTGTGCTCGATGACCAAAACGGTGTGTCCGTAGCCGGTTAGCGCCCTCAGAACGTCAACCAGCCGTTTTATATCGGCGCGGTGTAGCCCGGTCGTTGGCTCATCTAAGATATAGAGGGTCGGGATCCGACCGTTTCCCAGTTCTCCGGCAAGCTTTATTCGCTGCGCCTCGCCCCCCGAGAGCGTGGGAGAGGGCTGGCCCAGCTCGAGATATCCCAGGCCAAGATCGCTTAGGACCTTCAACTGCCTCGCAACGCGCGGGATGGCGGAAAAAAGCTCGACCGCACCCTCTACGGGCATTGCCAGGACATCGGCTATGCTCTGGCCCTTAAACCGGATATCCAGGGTTTCTTTGTTGAACCGGGCGCCCCCGCACGATTCGCACGGCACGAAGACGTCGGGCAAAAAATTCATTTCCACCTTGGCTCGCCCCTGCCCCCTGCACTCCTCGCAGCGCCCCCCCTTAACGTTAAACGAAAACCTCCCCGGCCCGAATCCCCGGGCGCGCGCATCGGGTAGCATGGCGAAAAATTTGCGGATATCGTCCCAGACGCCAATGTAGGTGGCCGGAATAGACCTCGGCGTCCGCCCGATCGGATTATGATCGACCTCCTGCACCCTCCGCGGCGGCGGCGTGTCGCCGCTGACAGAGTGGGCGCTTGCAAAATCGCCGCGCAGAGGCGTACCGCCTCGGTCGACTTGCGCGCTTGCAGAATCGCCGCGCGAAAAAGCTAAGCTGCCTCCGCCCTGCGGATCGGCGGCGGCGCCGTTGGGCCTAGCCAACCAGTCCTTTAGCCTGCGGTACACCACCTCCTTTACGACCGTACTCTTCCCGGCGCCGGAGACCCCCGTGACCGAGATGAGCAGCCCGAGCGGCAACCGTACGTCTATCCCCTTGAGATTCCTTATTCTTGCGTCTTTAAATTCGAGCCAGCCCGATTCTCCGGCCTTCTTTCGCGGCGGGATCCGCCAAAGTTTCTCAAGGGATTTTCTAAACCACTGGCCGGTCAAGGTCTCCGGGTTTTTAACCAGTTCGGCAAAGCTCCCCTCGGCAACAACTTTACCGCCGTTTCTTCCCGCCCCCGGCCCGAGTTCCACCAGCGTGTCGGCCTGCTGCATCGTTTCAGGGTCGTGTTCGACGATAATGACCGTATTGCCCTTGTCCCGCAGTTTCTGCAGACTGGCGAGAAGCTTCCTGTTGTCTGCGGGATGCAGGCCGATCGTTGGCTCATCGAGGATATAGCAAACGCCCCGAAGGTTCGAGCCCAGTTGGGAGGCAAGCCTTATCCTCTGGGTTTCGCCCCCGGAAAGCGTTTCACCCGATCGATCGAGGGATAGATACCCCAGCCCCACTTTCCCCAGAAAAGAAAGCCTCTGGGTCACTTCCTTACATATCGGTCCGGCCACGGGGAGTTCCTCCCGGCTGAAGCGAAGCTTTTTCCACATCGATTGGAGTTCGGACACTCTAAGGGCGCTCATATCGCCGATGTTGAGATCTCTAAAATAGACCGATCTCGCCTGGGGATTCAGCCTGCTCCCGCCGCAATCGGAGCACGCTGCGTCGTCGTACATCGGCTCGATCTTTTTCCAGGCTTCATCTTCTTCCGAAACACCGTCCAGGATTTGCAGGACCCCGGAAAACTTCCCCTTCCTGCCGTGCAGTATCTCTTCCCATACGGAATCTTCAAGACTCGACGCCGGTTTTTGCCCATCCACTCCCAGCTCGGCCCGGAGAGCCCGCTCGAACTTATCGGCCTCCCGCTTCGAGGTGCGCCATACCGAAGAGCGCAAAAATGAAAACAGCCCCTCTTTTAGCGACACACCGCAGCGAAGTCGCTCGAGGCTGACCCGCTTTACCCTCCCGATGCCTTTGCAGGCGGGGCAAGATCCCTGGCGGCTGTTGAAAGAAAAAAGTCTGGGATCGAGGGGCGCAAGCCCCAGGTCGCATACCGGGCAGTAGAGATGGCGGCTGTAGACTTTTTTTTCATCGCCGCCGGTATCGAGATAGAGGATGCCCCCGCCCAACGCAAGGCCTCGGCGAACCGCGCTCAAAAGTTCGTCGTCTGTTACCCCGCCGTGATCGAGGCCCGGCAGGAGCGCTTCGATATCGTGTTCTTTGCGCCGCGCAAGCTCAGGCGCCGGGTCGAGATGTACATAGCGTCCGTCCACCCTCGCCTGCTCGAATCCCATGCGGCTTAGCCGGGCGAAAAGATCGCGGTATATCCCCTTTCGTCCATGCACCATCGGAGCGAGAAGTTTACCCCCGCCCCCGGCGACCTCCCGGCGAACGCGCGAGAGGATATCGTCGAGGCTCAGGGTCTCGAGCTCTCTTGAGCACGTGGGACACCGCTGCCTCCCGAGCTTTGCGTAGAGCAGCCGCAGCAGGTGGTAGGCCTCGGTGATGGTGCCAACCGTGGATCTTCTGCCAAACTGGCTCGTCCGTTGTTCGATGGCGATCGTTGGGGCAAGTCCGATGATCTGGTCGACCTCCGGCTTCTCCATGATCTTGAAATACTGGCGGACATAGGAAGAAAGGCATTCGAGATATCTTCGCTGACCTTCGGCGAAAATCACGTCAAAGGCCAGGGTGGATTTCCCCGAGCCGCTAAGGCCGGTCAATACGGTCATTTTTTTTCGGGGAAGCCGGATTTCATCGATAGCCAGGTTGTGCTCCCGCACCCCGCGAATGATAATCTCGCTTCGCTGAGCCGCCAGGCGCCGGCGAGCCGCCAGGGGCTGGCGAGCCGCCAGGGGCAGATTGCGCCCTTGCAAAATCGCCGGGCGATTCTGTAGCGGCGTTTCCTGACCGGGGCGGCGCGCCTCAAAACCCGTCCGGGGTTCCGCCGCCTCCGCATCCTGTCCGGGGTAGTCCAGCGCCGGGCGATTTTGCAACGGCGCATCCTGACCGGGGCGGCTCGCCCCCGTATCCTGACCGGGGCGGCTCGCCCCCGTATCCTGACCGGGGCGGCTCGCCCCCGTATCCTGCCCGGGGCGGCGCGCCTCAAAACCCGCCCGGGGTTCCGCCGCCTCCGCATCCTGTCCGGGGTAGTCCGGCGCCGGGCGATTCTGCAACGGCGCATCTTGCCCGGGGCGGCTCGCCCCCGGTGGTCCGTCCGATACCGAGAAACCAGCCTGGGGTTCCGCCGCCTCCGCATCTTGTCCGGGGTAGTACGGCGCCGGGCGATTCTGCAACGGCGCATCCTGCCCGGGGCGGCTCGCCCCCGCCGGGCGATTCTGCAACGGCCCATCTCGGCCGGGGCGGCTCGCCCCCGCATCTTGCCAGGGGCGGCTCGCCCCCGCATCCTGCCCGGGGCGGCTCGCCCCCGCATCAAGGTAGTGGCCGGTTATGCTGGCCGGATTTTTGGCGACCTCCTCGGGTGGGCCTTCGCACACGATCCGCCCGCCTTCTTCCCCGCCTTCGGGGCCAAGATCGACGATCCAGTCGCATGCTGCCAGCATGTCCAGGTTGTGCTCGACCACCAGGACGGTGTGGCCCCTGTCGACCAGTTTGTGCAAAACCCGGATCAACTTGGCGATATCGTCCTGGTGGAGACCGGTCGTTGGCTCATCGAGGATGAAGAGCTTAGGCAGAACCGCTTTGCGCCCGCCCCCGGACGGAGCATCGCCCGGGGATGGTTGGGCTGAGCCGGGGGCCGAAAGATAGCGGATGAGCTTTAGCCTTTGGGCTTCCCCGCCCGAAAAAGTGCTAAGAGGCTGCCCCATGCGGATATAATCGAGGCCGATCGCGGTAACGACTCCCAGCGCATCGGAGAGCTGACGGTTTTCGGGGAAAAGCTCGAGTATTTGGTGCGCGCTCATATCGAGCATATCGCCAATCGATACGCCCCGCAGTTTTATGTCCAGCACCTCTTGCTTAAACCGTTTGCCGTCGCACTGCGGACAGCGGACCAAAACGTCTGCCAGAAACTGCATCTCCACGCGCTGGAACCCCTCTCCGGCACATGTTTCGCATCTTCCCCCGGGCACGTTGAACGAAAAGTGCTTGGCCGAAAAACCTTTCGCCACGGCTTCGGGCACGGCCGCGAGCATCTTTCTCAAGGGGTCGAGCGCCTTGGTATAGGTCAAAAGGTTCGCTCGTGGAGTCCGTCCGATCGGCTGCTGGTCGACCATGATCACCTCACCGAGGTTTTCGGCGCCCTCGATGTCGTCGTGTAGCCCGGGGGCTTCGGCGGGCCGACCCGTCTTTCGTAGCCACCCCTGGTAGAGCGTTTTTTCGACAAGGGTGCTTTTTCCCGAACCCGAGACGCCGCTCACCCCCACCATGAGCCCGAGGGGAATCGAAACGTCAATACCCTTAAGGTTATTTTCGCGCGCCCCGACGATGGTGAGTTTTCTCCACGGACTGGGGGAGCGGCGGGCGATCGCATCGGGAAAAACCGTTTTTTTGCCCGTGATATAGGCGCCCGTAAGGCTTTCGGCTGCTCCGCCGAGCTCTTCGGGCGGCCCCTGAAACAGGACTCTACCCCCGCGTTCGCCGCCTCCCGGCCCCATATCGATCACTTCGTCGCAGTAGCGGATCATTCCGGGGTCGTGCTCGACCATGACGACGCTGTTTCCCATCGTAACGAGCCGGGTAAGCTGGTCGGTCAGCCGCTTCTGGTCGCGGGCATGAAGGCCGACGCTCGGCTCGTCCAGCACATAGAGCACATTTACCAGCGCGGACCCGAGCGCCTTTGTAAGATGCACCCGCTGCACCTCCCCGCCCGAAAGGGTTCGAGACTGTCGGTCGAGCGAGAGATAGTGAAGCCCAACGGCCAGGAGGAATTCGAGTCTGCTCCGGATTTCGGCTACCAGGAGCCGTGCTGCCGGGTCATTGGATGTCTCCGGCCACTGGCCGCCGAAAAAATCGCCAAGATGTCCGATGCTCAAAGAGGAGAGCTCACCGATATTTGCGCCGCGCAGCCGGTAGACAAGGGTGGCGGGTTGGAAGCGCGATCCTTTGCAGGCCTCACAGGGAACGTAGGCGCGGTATCGCGACAGGTAGACCCGGACGTGCATTTTGTATGTCTTGGTCTCCAGCCACTCGAAAAACCCCTTTATTCCGTAGTAGCCTTTGGTTCCGCTTATGATTTTACTTTTGGCCGACTCGTCCAGATCTTCGAACGCGATGTCCAGGGGGATTTTTTCCTTTTTGCAAAAATCGAGTAGCTCGAAATACTCATCACGGTCGGTCCCGAAAGGCTTGAGAGCGCCCTCCGCAATACTCAGGCGACGGTCTGGAATGACCAGGTCGAGGTCGACGCCGATCGTTCTGCCAAAGCCTCGGCAAACCGGACACGCCCCGATCGGGCTGTTGAAGGAAAAAAGGTTTGGGGTTGGAGGGGCTATCTGCGAAGCGGTTCCGCAATCGGCGCAGGAGAGCTCCGAGCTAAACCGCAGGATCTTGTCGGGCATAACGACCGCGGCCATTCGTCCGGCCCCGGCGGTATAAGCCGTTGTAATCGAATCGAGTATCCGCTCCCGCGCGGCCCCCCCCCACCGCAGCCGGTCGACGATAACGAGCGTCTCCCAGCTTTGCGCCCCGGCGTTATCTATGGATTCGGGCAAGGTCGCTATCGCGGGCGAAGCAATCCCGGCCGGTGCGCCTTGCGGCTCCAGCTCGACTGCGGCCCCGTTTTCAAATATTCGCAGAAAACCCTGCGAAACGAGCCGACTGCGCCACTCCTTTTCCCGGTCGGTCCGGTAGGGAAAACATATCAGCACCCGGTCGTCCGGGCCCAGATCTGCCAGCCGGGAATGGATCGTCTCAACCGAATCCCGTGCCACGCTCTTTCCGCACAACGGACAGTTTGGCACGGCAAGCCTTGCAAATAAAAGCTTCAGGTAGTCGTTAATTTCGGTTATTGTCCCAACCGTGGAACGGGAACTGCGCACCGCGGCCCCCGATTCTATCGCGATGCTGGGTGGAATCCCCTCGATCAGGTCGGCTTCGGGCGGGTCCATTCGCTCCAGAAACTGGCGGGCATAGGGGGAAAAGGTTTCGACATATCTGCGCTGCCCCTCGGCGTAAAGGGTATGGAGCGCAAGGCTTGATTTGCCCGATCCGCTCACCCCGGTAAGGGCGATCAGCCGGTTTAGAGGAATATCGAGATCTATATTTTTAAGATTATGCTGGCGAACGCCGCGAAGGCGGATGACATCCTGGTCCAATAGCGAAACTCCCTTTTTCGTGATCGGTAAGCAGTGACGAGTGAGCGGCAATCGGACGTTTTTCTGTTCACTATCCACTATTCACTGCTTTTGGACTTGATATTGAAACTGCGGGCAATTTACAAGCGTAATACATTATAACCAACATTTCACAGTGCCGGGTATTTCTTTGGACCACGCAAAGCCGACAAACGATCGTACTCCCATGATGCGGCAGTACCTCGACATTAAGTCGAAGTACCCGGAAGCGCTGCTGTTCTATCGCATGGGAGATTTCTACGAGATGTTTCTAGAGGATGCGGTTACCGCCTCGAAGGTGCTCGACATCGCTCTGACATCGCGGGACAGGCAGGCGGAAAACCCCGTTCCGATGTGCGGAGTCCCCTATCACGCCGCCGAAGGCTATATAGCGAAGCTGGTAGCGGCCGGCTACAAGATAGCGGTCTGCGACCAGGTCGAAGACCCCAAAAAGGCCAAGGGGCTGGTACGCCGGGAGGTGACCCGGGTCCTTACCCCCGGCCTCATCGTGGATAATCGGAACCTCACCTCCAATCAGCCCAACTACCTGGCGGCCGTCCGGCAGCCCGGCGGCCAAAAGCCTCTGGGCCTGGCCTTCCTCGATATTTCGACCGGTGAGTTCAAGGTCACCGAACTCGATTGCGAGGAAGATTTGCTCGAAGAGCTTTTCCGAATCAACCCCAGGGAGGTCCTGGTCCCGGAAGAATTTAGCCCCGAGTGGACGCGGACCCTCCAAAACCGGATCGATGCCTCTTTTACCCACGTCGAGGAAGTCTATTTCGACAGGCGCCGCTCTTTGGAGCTGCTCACCTCCCATTTCCACGTCCACTCGCTGGAAGGCTTTGGAATCGACTCCATGGATTCGGCCGTTGAGGCCGCGGGGGCGGTGCTCGCCTATGCCCACGAAAACCTTTTCAGCACCTGCGACCACATCCGAAGAATCATTCCCTACAGCCGCTCCGAATTCATGGTGCTCGACGAGGCCACCGTGAGAAACCTGGAGATATTTTACTGCGCCGGCTTCCAGGGCAAAAAGGGCTCTCTTGCCGAAGTGGTCGATCATACGCGAACGGCGATGGGCGGACGCAAGCTCAGGCAATGGCTGCGCTACCCGCTTTTGGGTCTTCCGGAAATTTTCGAGAGACAAGAGGCGGTGGCCGAAATGGTTGCGCAAAGCGCCAGGAGGACTGAAGCGCTGGCCATTCTCGAGGGGGTAAACGATATCGAGCGGTTAAACGCGAGAAACTCCACCGGGGTCTCTTCGCCCCGGGATCTTATAGGACTCAAAAAAACCCTGCAGGCGCTGCCCGCCCTCGGACAAACGATCTCGAGCGGTGAGAGCCCTCTACTTTTGCGAATTTTTTCTTCGTGGGATAACCTCGAAGAATTGGCCTCCCATCTGGAAGCGGCCCTAAGCGATCCCCCGCCCGCGACCCTTGTAAACGGAGGCGCCATAAACCCGGGTTTTGACCCGGAACTCGAGCGCACGGTGCGCCTTAGCCGCGACGCCAAGGGGTGGATGGCCGACTATGAAGCGGCCCAGCGCAAAGAGACCGGGATTTCTTCGCTAAAGGTGCGCTTTAATCGGGTTTTCGGCTATTATATAGAAATATCTCGCACCAACGCTTCCTCGGCGCCCCCCCACTACCTGCGCAAGCAGACCCTGGTAAACGCCGAACGGTTCATTACCGAGGAGCTGAAGGAATTTGAAATACAGGTCCTGGAGGCCGAAGAAAAAAGGCTGGAACTGGAGGCGCGGATTTTTTCCGAACTACGGCTTGCGGTGGCCGCCCAAAGCGAAAGAATACAGCGGATGGCGGAGATAATCTCGGAGCTTGACTGCCTCGGATCTCTGGCCGAACTCGCTGCCCGCTACGACTACTCCAGGCCCGAGATGGACTCGTCCGAATCCATCCATATCGTCTCCGGAAGGCATCCGGTCATTGAGCGGTTTTTGCCCGAAGGCTCCTTTGTGCCAAACGATCTGGACCTGGACCAGGAGAACCAGCAGGTGCTCATCGTTACGGGTCCGAACATGGCGGGCAAATCCACTATTTTGCGGCAGGCCGCCCTGATCGTTTTACTCGCGCAAATCGGCTCCTTTGTCCCGGCTTTGGAAGCGCGCATCGGAATAGTCGACCGCATTTTCACCCGGGTCGGGGCCTCCGACGATCTGGCTCGCGGCAGGTCGACTTTCATGGTAGAAATGCATGAGACGGCAAACATTTTGCATCAGGCCACCCCCCGCAGCCTCATCATACTCGACGAGATAGGCAGGGGGACGAGCACCTTCGACGGCATGAGCATAGCCTGGGCCGTCGCCGAATTTTTGCACGACCTGGAGGGAAGGGGAGTAAAGACCCTTTTTGCCACGCACTATCACGAGCTGACCGAACTGGCCGGGAACCGGCCGAGAGTGAAGAACTTCAATGTTGCGATAAGAGAATCGGAGCAGGAGATACTTTTTTTCCATAAATTGACTGCCGGCGGTTCGAGCAGGAGCTATGGCATCCAGGTCGCAAGGCTTGCGGGGCTACCCGAAGAAATTACGCAGCGGGCAGGCGAAATCCTTTCACAGCTCGAAGGAAAGGCGCAGAGGAGCGGAGGACCGGCCGCAAAGGCGAGGGATTTTCCCCGCGCCGGGGAGGCTGCGGGTCCGGGGGTGCAGTTGCCGCTTTTCACCGCCACGCAGGACTGGCTGCAGGCAAGGCTGCTCGAACTGGACCCGGATAACATGACCCCCCTTTTGGCCTTGCAGACGCTTCATTCTTTAAAGGAGGAAATCCTCCAAAAATCGGACGGCGCTCTGTCTCCTGCCAAGAGACGAAGGCCCGGACAAAAGAAAACTTGATGGGTGCAAGCCTCGCGGCTGGGCCATTATTATCTGAATCTCTCTCTTAGCGCGCCCTGCGCCTCTGCGGCAGATTTTTCACGGAGTATCTCATGAGTCGGAATGTGGGCATGGAAATCGCGCCCGGCGACGTATTCGAATTCTACGATGCCAAGGAAATCCTTTGCGGGGTCGTTATCGCCGTAAAGGACGGCCGGCTAAACGCGATCTCGGAGACTAACCGGGAGGTGGCAGTCGCTCTTTCGAGGATCATTTTTCGAGGAAAAACATCCCTAAACCTTGCCCTGGGTCGCGATGAACTGCTCCAGAGGCTGCGCTCGATTTCCGAGAGCCGAAAACACATCGCGCAGGAGATCGACCTTGGGGATATCTGGTCCCTTCTCGAATCGGAGGCAAACGGCTATGGGGCGGAAGAAATAGCCGAGTTCATTTTCACTACTCCCGTTTCCGACGACCAGGCGGCGGCGGTCAAAAGGGCGCTTCTGAGCGACAAGCTCTATTTCCAGGCTAAAGAGGCGAGCTTTTATCCCCGGCCGGTGGAAACTGTCGAGTCTCGCCGTGTGGAACTCCAAAGGGAAGAGGATAGGGAGCGCAGGCTTTTGGAGGGGGCAAGGTGGCTCTCGGCCGTAAATGCCCGCAGGCAAAACGGCGCGCAGATCGAGTCGCGCGAAAAACTAATCGATGCGCTAAAGGACTTTGCTGTCTTCGGCCAGGAGGCGAAAGAGTGCGTTTTCGTAAAAGAACTGCTAAAGCAGGCATCCATTACCGTTAGCCAGCAGGCCGCTTTCCGGCTCCTGGTGCGTTTGGGGGTGTGGCGCGAAGACGAAAACCTTCTGCTCCACGAGCACGGTATTTCGACCCAATTCCCCGAGGCGGCCATGGAACAGGCCCGGGAGGTGGCAAAGTGTAGTCCCCGGGACTTGGCAAACGGCCGTGAGGACCTCTCCGACCTCGATGTCTTTACGGTCGATAGCGCCACGACCCGCGACTATGACGACGCGCTAAGCGTTCGCGAACTGGGAGAGGGACTGTTTGAAGTCGGCATCCATATTGCGGATGCGGCCGAACTGGTCGCGCAGTCCTCTAGTCTGGACCGTGAGGCCGAGGCCCGGGCAAGCTCGGTCTACCTGCCCGACGACCGGGTATCGATGCTGCCGCCTCTTCTCTCGGAGGGCATTATGAGCCTCCAGGCGGGCAAGACGCGGTTGGCTTTAAGCTTTCTTATCAAGATGGACTCGGAAGCCAATATTGTCGAAGCCAGGATCTGCCCGAGCATGGTCATGGTTCGCCGCCAGCTTACCTATGAGCGGGTAAATGAATCGATTGAAACCGAACGCGGCCTCAAAGCCCTCTTTGAGCTTGCCGTAAAGCTCCGGCAAAAAAGGATCGCTTCGGGCGCGGTCATCCTTCCGATCCCCGAGATCCAGGTCTACGTAAACGAGGTGGGGATGATCCAGATCAACCGCTACGACAAGGAGACCCCCAGCCAGATCATGGTGTCGGAGTGGATGATACAGGCCAATGCGATGGCCGCGGGCTACCTGGCCCAAAGAAATATACCCTCGCTCTACAGAAGCCAGGCGGAATGCCGTCCGGAAACCGAATGTGTCCAGAGCGAACACGAACTTTTTCATATCTATCGCCGCAGGCGCCTTTTTTCGCGGGCCGAGCTTTCAACCGAGGCCAAGCCTCACTGCAGCCTGGCTATCGAGCGCTATACGACCGTCACCTCGCCCATCCGCCGCTACTCCGACCTCCTGGTACAGCGCCAGTTAAAACATGCCCTTGCCGGCGGAACCGGGGTCTATTCCAAGGAGCAACTCGCCGAGACCGCAGGGCGGCTTTCCGCCGCCCAGGCCAAGGTTTTCACGATCCAGCGCAAATGGACCAGGTATTGGCTTCTAAAGTACATGGAACAGGAAGATATAGAAAACCTGAACGCCCTGGTGTTGGACAAAAATGCCCGCTACGCGCGCCTTTTACTGCCCGATCTGCTCTTGGAGGCAAACGCCCCGGTGCCCGAAAACGCTCAATTTAGCCAGGGTGACAAGGTGAAAATCAAAATAGAAAAAGCGATTCCGCGCGAAGACGTACTGAAAATCCAAATACTCGATGCCGCCCCGAGGCACGATTAAACTACACTGTAATCTCTATCAATTAAGGCTCTTATGGGAACCGGAGCAATCCTCGGGCAGGATAACCTTTGAGGAGCATAGAGATGACGCCTAAAATAACCAGTTTGGAAATCATGGAATTTCGAGGGCTTCGTCAGCTCAAAATCGAGGGAATCGGCAGGGTCAATCTACTAACAGGACGAAACAATACCGGAAAATCTTCTGTGCTTGAGGCTTTACGCATCCTCGCCTCCGACGCCGACCCTGCTGCTATCGATAACATTCTCCGCTACAGGGAGGAGGACATGGGTGATGCTGAGTCGCGACTGGTCGATGCTGTGGGTTTGTTTCAGTTCAGCTATCGAGCCTTTTCCACGGTTTCCCCCAGTTCTCCGAGGAACTCGATCCCATAGTGATCGCTTCAAGCGGCGGACATCGTCCCATGCGGCTTTCTATTAAGACCGGGTTGTTTTCGGAGGTGCGAGATCAAGAGGGGACCAGGAAGCTCATCCCCCGGCAGCAAACCCTTTTCGACGACGCTGGTGATCGATGTCGGCGGCGCGCAACGCATTCTCTCCATGGACTTCCCTCGGCGTTATTCATACCGTGGCAGCACTTTGCGAACAAATGTCACAGGCGAATCCCGTCTCCCATACGTATTTGTGAGCCCATACGGCGGCGAGCGCACGGCAACGCTTGGACCGCTCCGGGACAAGATCGCGCTCTCCGATCTCGAAAAAGATATCGTAGATGCTCTACGTATTATTGCTCCCGAGATATCGGCCGTCTCCATGGTCGGGGGCGAAGGCCCAAGGCAAACTCGCACCGCGATAGTACGTGCGGCTGGTTTTCCTCGCCCCGTGCCCCTTCGTTCGTTTGGCGACGGGCTTAACCGCCTTTTCCGCATCATACTATCCCTTGTCAACGCTAAAGATGGATAGCTCCTTCGCTCACTCAGTCTTGCATCCAAGCTAGATATTGGATATATTATATCCCAACCTTTTATTTTGGAGGCCTTTCAATGAAGGTGCTGGTCTCAATACCCGATTCCTTGTATTCTCGAATGATGGCTACAATACCGCCAAGGCAGCGAAGCAAGTTGATCGCCGGGCTTTTGGAAGACGAAGTCGAGAAAAGAGAGCAAGAGCTTTATCGGGCGGCTCTGGCAGTTGAGCAGGATGAAGAGCTCGGCGCCGAGATGAAGGATTGGGATGTGACTTTGGGTGACGGAATGGAATAATGGAATCCGGAAAGCTTCAGAGGGGCAGCGTCTGGTGGGTCAATCTCGATCCAACGCAAGGCTCTGAAATCAAGAAGATGCGTCCCTGCGTCCTGGTGGCCCCCACCCCAATCAATCAAGCCCGAAGAACTGTTCTGGTTGTCCCGTTGTCGTCTTCGGGCAGTCCACCGCACCCGCCAATCACCGTGAAGGTTTTCTGCATGGAGAAGAGCGCCCTGGCTGTTTGTGACCAATTGCGGGCGGTGGACAAGACCCGTCTGACCGACTGGATTGAGCTGATGGACTCAAAGTCTCTGGATTCCATCGGTAAAGCGCTCCAGCAGGTCTTATCCTTCTGATTGGCGCTCCAAAGGCTCATGGTGCGCGGGGGGGGGTAGCTCTCGCTTGGTTTGTTCCTGTATGGGTAACGAAAACCTGCGCAGGAGGCAAACGCCCCGGCCGCACTGGAGCGTTTTAGCGATATCCACCCTGTTACTAAGACCTGCATAAATAACCGAACATTTTTGACTTCGCGTCGGTGTAAAACAAATTTGCATTCGAGATTAAGCTGATGGGTTGCGCTTGGAGACTGTGTCGTAACTGACCGCCCGGGCAGAGGCAAAGGACAAATATCTTGATTGATGGTTCTGATCTGCGCCCCCTCCCGGGGTCGTCTCCTTCTTTTTCATTCCTTTCCGGGCATATCGCGGCCTAACGGCCTCAACCGGCTAATGGCTTTGATCCCTTGTATGTTTGAACGGAGTTTACTCCGTGGTGAACGAAAAGCTTGAAATCCCCCCACCCCCCCTTTGGAAAAAAGGGGGGCGATTGAGCCAAGCCCCTTCTTGCGCGTCTCCGTTAAGGGGTAACTGGGCGGACGCGCGGGGAATTGTGAGGATAACGGGTGCACCCACTCACAAGTTTGGCCCGACCGGCGCTCCTGTTTGTTGGACTTTAAGGCCATCCGCCGGCGGGAAGCGGGCGCTAAAGATCGTTGAATTTGAAACGGGGATTGGTTTTAATCCGAAATGATTTTCGTCTGTCGTTTTTGCAAAAACCCGGCTGTATCGACAAGGAGTAAAGAATGAGAAGATTGAGAGCGATCGTATTCTCGGGGGTGATCCTGGGGCTTATGACCTTTGGCTGGAGCATGCCCCAAATCGCGCTCGCAGCCCCTCAAACACAGTGCCCGGTCCTTAACAACAAGATCGACAAGAAGGTCTTTGTGGATTATCACGGCAAACGAATTTTTTTTTGCTGCAAGGCCTGTATCGATCAATTCAATAAGAACCCGAACCAATACCTGAAGAAGATGAAGGCAGAGGGGGTTACCCCGGGGAAAACTCCCTAAAAGCCAAAAGCAGAAGAGCAGTAAAAATATCCACCGTGGGCGGGAACTCTGCGGTGGATTTTAATTCTTTTCTTTGCTTATGAACCGGCGCCCTCCTGCCGATAATTATCTGGAGGTGCGCATATGAGCCGATTAAAATTTCGACGGATGGTGGAATGTATCTTCGGGCTTCTTGCAGGGTTTCTACTCTTGTCCATGGCCGGATGCGCCTCGAGCGGCCCGGTCCAGCCCGGGCGCCCGGCAACCGCTTTGCCTGGCGGCAAGGTCTGTGGCTGGTGGTATGAAAGCTTTCGGATCGATTGGCCCCGGGGGAAAGCCCCCGCATGGTCAATGGATTTACTGATCGCCCACCGGGTGGTAAAGCCTGTTTTGAAACTCTACGGAAAAGACATTTCGCTCTGGCGTTTTCACAGAAGGGCGGCCCGGGACAAGGTCGGACACCAGTTCAGTTTCATTTTCTACACCACCGCTTCCCATGCCCGCGAAATATATGGGGCCATCGAGTCGAGCCCGGTTCTTCGACAGTTGAAGGCCAAGGGGCTCATTGCGCAGGTTATAACCGACGATACCCAAAAAATTGGAAGGCCCAATATCCAGGACACGAGCGACCCCATCTGGTCTTTGCCCCTTCAAAAGGCGTGGCCGTACTTCATTATGGGGGTCAGTCAGACATGGCTGGACCTTATATCCCAGTATGCGAACGGGGCTCGCGACAAACCCCGGACCCTCTCCGAGATGGAGACTTTTTACCAAAAGATCGACCAGCAGGTGGGAACCGCCTGGCGAAACGAGGGCGGACACGCTTTCCTGCATCACCTGAACGCTCTTTTCGGATACGGCCCGCTAAACGTTACCGTTCGCAGGAAAGTCGAACTGCAGTTCTAGGAAAAATGTTCCCCCTTGCCCTCGGCCCTTCGAATTGCTAAGCTTTCAAACATTTCTGAACCGATGCGGGGCGTTAACCTCCCCGCAGCCGGTTTTTCATTGTTAGAGAGCTTATGAGCAAAGGCCGAAAAATTTTTCTGTGGGGGGCTTTGGTTACCGGGGCTCTATTGGTCCTGGCAACCGCGGCCGCACTGGTTTTTTTACATCTTTTCAATGCCGGCGCAATTGGCCGGGATTTTAAGGCCGGGGTCGAGGCTCGCTACCACGTGCGGGCGAGCAAAATCGGCATCGATTTTCGGCCCCTTCCCATCGTGGCCTTGCAAGGAGTTACGGCAGCCATACCAGGAAAGCTCGACGCCTCGGTCGAAACGGCATTAATCCATCCCGCGCTTTTGCCGCTTTTTACCGGCAAGTTTACGCCGGACAAAATCGAGCTTTTCAACCCCGTGGTTGGTGTGAGGGTGTCCGAGCAGCAGGCGGTACACGCTGAAGGCGCCCCTTCTCAAAGATTTGCGGGCCTGATTAAAAGTTTTTTACAGCCTCTTTCGGCGTTGCCGGCTCAAATGCAACAAATGACCATCCTCGCCAGCCACGGCGCATTAAAAATCTCCGGCCTCAAAGGGCAGTCCCTATTTTTTCAGCATATCGACTTCCGGAGTTCCGTTTATCGGCGAGGTGTCGATTTCCAACTGTCGATCGGCCAATCGAGTTTCTGGCAAACCTTTGAATTGAAGGGGCTGGTTGAACCGGGCGCCCTGAAGAGTTCAGCCGTTTTGAACGTAACCGGGGCCAACCCGCAAAATCTCGCGCACAGTCTTTCCGGTTCGGCCTCAGGCCGCGCAGGGGGCTCGATTGCCGACGTTACGGCCGCACTTTTCTATTCCGGGGGAAACTTTCGCGCAGACTTTACGGCCTCCGTCCCTTCGCTGGTATTTGGCATCGGCCCGCAAAGCATGGCGCTCCGTGACGGTTTCCTGGCCGGGGTTTTGACAACGGATGCCAAAACCGTTCAACTTTCTCTTTCAGACCTGCGCTTTGCCAAGCCACATCTTGATCTCACCGCAAGCTTTACGGAAAAGTACTCCGACGGAAGCCTGAGCCTTACTGTCGACGGACGCCACGCCGATGTCGCCACGGTGCGCAGCCTCCTTCTGGCCGTCAATGAAAAGACAGACGGCGTTGACCGTTTCTTCGAAATCCTGCGGCAGGGGCAAGTGCCGAAGATATCTTTTAGCACGCGGGCCAACAATCTCTCCGACTTGCTGAAACTGGAAAACATGGGGGTGAAATGTTCCCTCGAAAAAGGCGTGGTCCTGGCGCCGGAAGCGGACCTTCTGGTCTCAAACGTCAGCGGGGACATATCGATTAAAGACGGCGTACTGAGCGCGACAAACATTGGCGGCCAAACCCGCGGTTCATCGACGCGGGACGGCGAACTACGGTTGGGGCTCCCCCATGACAACCCACTCTTTCACCTGGACCTTCCTGTGGAAGCGGACTTATCGGAACTGCCCGCGGTCCTGGGACATCTCGCAAAAGACGACGCCTTCAAACAGGAACTGGCGAAAATCAGCGGCGTCACCGGGAAAACTCGTGGCAGGCTGGTTATCGGGGAAAAGCTGGGTGCGCTTGGAGTAAAAGTTACCACTGGCCCCTTTCGCCTTTCGTTTAAAGACGCGCGGCTTCGGCAACCGATTTCCCTGGAAGGCGCATCCTTTGACATGGATGGCGACACCATCGGGTTTAGCCAGGTCGATGCGTCGCTTGCCGACTCAACCCTTTCGGTTACGGGAAGTCTCAGGGGCTTCCTGGGACGAGAGGCAATGGCGGCCTTGCAAGTAAAGGGGCGGCTCGGCCCCGAAGGAAGTAAGCTCGCGGCCTCGCTAGCCGGGCTCCCCAACTGGGTAAAACCCGTATCCGGCATGGAACTCGTTTCTTCCACGATCACCTGGGAAAAAGGGACCAAGACTACTTTCAACGGAAAAATGGAGCTTTTGGGAGGGCCGCGGATCGAAGCCGACGTAGTCGAGACACCCGGGGAGTTTTCCATCCGCCGTCTTGCCATAAAGGACAGGGACTCCGATGCCGAAATGGCAGTGAGTTCCCTGAAAGACGGGTTGAGGATCGGTTTTTCCGGAACGCTTGGCGACAAAACGATGGACGCTTTGGTTACCGGAGACGGGCCGTTTAAGGGGCAGATAGCAGGAAAATTCCAGGCCGACCTCTACCCCGGAAATCCTGAAAAATTGAGCGCGGCAGGCGAAATCGCTTTGTCGAATTTTCAGTGGCCGTTTCTTCTGCCTTCCAACGAGATTATAGAAAAAGCGTCGATCGAGGCCCGAGGGAAAAAGCTCAATATAAAATCGGCCACGGCAATCTGGGAAGGCAGCAGGATAAACTTTACCGGCAACATCGCCGTAACCGACTCCTCCTATCTTCTGGACTTGAACGCATCCACCGCGAGCCTGGACCTCGACCGCATTCTCAAATCCGAATGGGTGGCCGGAAAGGTCGGGAAAAAGCCGGCCCCTGTTCGCCCCGGTTTTCGGGAAAAGGTTTGGGACATGCCGCTAACGGGAGTCGTGCACGTAGAAACCGGGCGCCTTTTATATGCGAAGATGCTCTGGGCGCCCGCAAAAGCAGATGTACTGCTAAACCGGGGGGCTGTCGCTATTCGTCTTACCCGTGCAACCATTTGCGGAATATCGACGCCGGGAAAAATCCGGGTGGGGCCGGAGGGCACAGATATCGCGTTGGACATATCGGCCAGGGGGAAAGATCTCCAATCGACGTTGGCCTGTTTTTTCAGTAAGAAGCGGCTTGTATCCGGGAGCTATGAGCTGAGCGGCCACATCGAAGCCAAAGGCCCGGGGGTAGGAGGAAAAGTTCCGGTGGACTCGGCAGGACTTGCGCAATCGCTCCAGGGCCAAGTCGCGCTGCAAGCCAAAGGTGGACGCATTTTCCGGTTTAACGCCTTCACGAAAATAATTTCCGTCTTAAGTGTTTCCGAAATCTACAGGGGCGTGGTCCCGGATCTTATCAACAAAGGGTGCCCGTATAAGTCGCTACAGCTAAAAGGGGCCATAAAAAACGGCATACTCGTCTTATCGGATTCGGTCCTCGACGGTCCGAGCATAAAGATGGTCTTTAGCGGGCGGATCGATCTGGTGCGGAACGAAATAAACGTGATCGCCCTTGTGGCGCCCCAGCGCACGGTGGAAAGAGTGGTAAATGCCACGCCGTTTGTTGGGAAAGTCCTAAAGGATGCGTTTGTAACCGTACCGGTGCGCATAAGCGGAGATCTTTCCGACCCGTCGGTGGTTCTTCTTTCTCCAGGGGCCGTCGGCCATGAGATTTTCGGAGTGATGCAAAGATTGGTAAAATTCCCGCTTACTATTTTCCAGCCTTCGGCCACAACCGGGCCATCGGGGAAATAATCTCCCCGGCCCCTGCTCTTCGTAGTGAACACCCCATTGACCTATTCCTGCGGTTCACCTACTCTCCTATTCTTGGAATCTTGACAGATTGGCGTTATATTCTGCTGACGAACCGTTCAGGCGAGAAGAAAACCTATGGAAAAACGTTTTTTCCGGATAAAGGGTATGTGCTGCGGCGAAGAAGTGGGGCTGCTAAGGTCCGAGGTGGCCCCTCTTGTCGGCGGCGAGGACAACGTATCGTTTGATCTGCTGAAAAGCCTCATGACGATCAGCGGAGACTTTGACGCAAACGTTTCCGCCAAGGTCATCGCCGCGGTCGCACGGACCGGCATGGAAGCGGTCGCCTCCGACACCATCTGCGCCTCGGGGGTTTGCCCCGCCGGCGAAGAGAGGCTGTGGGAAGAACACGGAAGGTTTTTCTCCTGCGTTGCCGGGGGGGTTCTTTTGGCGGCCGCGTTTGTTCTTCAGGTGGTGCGAGCCGGGGACATCCTGGCAGCGCTGACATCGGAGAGCGGAGCGCCTCCCCTTGCGATCATCCTCTACTTTTCGTCTATTCTTGCCGGGGGTTGGTTTGTTTTGCCAAAGGCCCTCTATGCGGCAAGAAAGCTAAAAGCCGATATGAATCTTCTCATGACGGTGGCTGTGGTGGGCGCCATTTTTCTGGGAAAATGGCTCGAAGCCGGATCCGTCACTTTTCTATTCTCCCTTGCGTTGCTTCTCGAATCCTGGAGCCTCGATAAGGCCAAGCGGGAAATAGCCTCGCTTTTGGATATCGCCCCCCGAACGGCCCGCTTCCTCTGCCCGCACGACGGGGAAATCGAGGAAAAACCCGTTGACGAAATAGGAATTGGAACCACCGTGGTGGTTCGCCCCGGCGAGCGAATTCCTCTAGACGGGGTGATAACGCGGGGGACCACGTGCGTGAACCAGGCGCCCATCACCGGTGAATCGACAGCCATTGCCCGGACGGTAGGCGAAGAGGTCTTCGCCGGAACAATCAACGAAGAGGGCGTCATAGAGTTTAGGACCACGCGGCTCTCGTCTGACACGACCCTTTCCAGGATCCTGCGGATGGTCGAAGAAGGCCGCTCCAGGCGCGCTCCAGCCGAGCAGTGGGTGGATAAATTCGCAAAAGTATACACCCCGCTCATGATGATAATTGCCCTTGCGATCATAGCGGTCCCTCCGATTCTAACCGGCGCAAGCTGGTCGATCTGGTTTTACAGGGGCCTGGTTTTGCTCGTTATCGCCTGCCCGTGCGCCCTAGTCATCTCCACTCCGGTTACGATTGTCGCAGGGCTTGGTTCGGCGGCCCGAAACGGAGTGCTCATAAAGGGCGGGGCCTACCTGGAAGCCCCGGCCCGCATCCGGGCCATTGCCTTCGATAAGACCGGGACCCTCACCTACGGAGAGCCTGCCGTAAAACAGGTCATGCCCGTCGACAATCACAGCGAGGCCACCCTGCTCGCAAACGCTTCGGCTCTCGAAGTCCATAGCACCCACCCGTTCGCGCGGGCAATCCTCCGGCATGCCCAATCCCTTGGCATTCGCGCCCCGGTGGCGGAGAGCTTTACGGTCCTGCCCGGCCAGGGGGCTGAAGGCAGCATAGGGGGCAAGACCTACTGGATCGGCAGCCACAGGATGCTCGAGCGATGGCGCAGGGAAAGCCCGGTCTTTCACGATGAGATCGAAAAAATCGAGGAAGCCGGAAACTCTCTTATGGTCATGTGGTGCGACGATCACATCTGCGGGTTGGTGACGGTAGCCGACCGGGTGCGTCCGGAAGCCCGGGAGGTCGTATCCGCCCTCAAGGCCCTGGGCCTCGAAAAGATCGTAATGATAAGCGGGGACAATAACAAGACCGCCGCACTGATAGCCGCAGCGGTTGGAATCGATGAATTCCACTCGGAACTGCTTCCCGGCGATAAGGTTCGGCTGGTGACAAGACTTAACCGGGAACTGGGCGCAATCGCCATGGTGGGAGACGGCATAAACGACGCCCCGGCTCTGGCCGCGGCAACCGTTGGGATCGCCATGGGGGCCATGGGATCGGATGCTGCGATCGAAACCGCAGACATAGCGCTCATGTCCGACGATCTGAGCAAAATCCCCTGGCTGATCCGCCACTCGCGAAAAACGATGGCGGTTATCAGGCAGAACGTATTTTTCGCCCTGCTGGTAAAATGCCTGTTCATCGCCTTGGCGGCCGCCGGTGTGGCCACGCTGTGGGAGGCGATAGCCGCCGACATGGGGACTTCGCTGATTGTCATCTTCAATGGGCTTAGAATGGTCAAAATTACCGGCCGGAGCGGCAAACGGACAAGGTCAATACTGTTGCTTTAAGAAAAATCACGAATAACCGGGGAACCAGGGCGCCATACTTTTTGCTCACTACTGTCCGATTAATTTCAAAAGCGGCGGCGAATGTGTAGATACCGACTTGCTTTTCAAGACGGTATCTACAAAAACGTAAGCGTTCACCACGAAGCCCCATTTTTCCCTTCGCGCTCTTTGTGTTCTTCGTGGTTGAATCCCGGTATTGCTCTCAGTTCAGACCTCCGGGTCAGTAGCCAACCAGTAGAGTAGAGAGGGAGACATCAGATGTTTA
>JARLHO010000159.1 GCA_031292215.1 Syntrophobacteraceae bacterium
CAAAGCGCCACCGACTATTGGAGAGTGGCGGGCATTTTTTGCAAGGTTTTGCCATCTTATCGCTCTTTATCGGAACAGCGAGAGCGAAGCGGGGACGTTTGTCCGCCGACTCGAAGACGAGATGGACGCACTCTTCCTTTTCCTGACCTATGCAGCTGCAAGACTTGTTGTAAAGAAGCCAGGCAAGCCGGCTGGAATTGAGCTGCGACCTCATGATCTTAGGAGGCATGCTGCCACATATGCTTCCTGGTCGGGTGTTCCGATTGAAATCGTCAGTAAGGTAATTCTGCGGCACGCCAATCTCTCGACCACTCAGCGTTACCTCGGAAAAATCAGTGACACAGAGGCGACAAGGTGGATTGAGAACCTGTACGGATGATCTGGCGTATGGAGGAAGGGGGCTCGAAGGCCCCCTTTCGAAGCGAAATGGGTTAAAGGTCGAATCTCCTTATTACCTCTTAAGGGGATGCGCTATATTTCTTGGCAGCACCTCCGGTACTATCCGTACTCCCGGTTTCCATTGACTGGAAAGCCCTGTCGGTGGGCGCCCATGACACTCTCTCCGCGTGACTCAGGCGGCAGATTCTTCGGAAGAGTACGGTTGAATGAGGACTTCCGCAGGTATGCCTAAGCCAGTGTGAAGCTTCCGGATCATGCCGATGGTGAGTGGTCGCTTGCGGTTCAGTACCTCGGAGACACGAGCGCGGGCGCCAATAAATGGTTCAAGGTCGCGGCGGGAGAGTCCGCGGCTTTCGAGGAAGTAAAGGATAGCTTCAATTGGGTCCGGGAGTGGAATTGCGAAATGTCTTTCTTCGTAGGCTTCTATCAGGGTAGTCAAAATTTCGAGTCTATCCCCTTCCACTGTATTGGGCGCGGCGTCAAAGAGGCGCTCTACTTCCTCCAGCGCTGCTCGATAATCGGCTTGTGTTTTGATAGGCTTAATGTCCATATTACAGAGCTCCCTCAGATCTTGGCGGCATCTATCCAGTCATATTCTTCATGGGCGCCCGCAAATCGGATGTAGACGATCCCGAACTCATACTGGATGGCTGCCACCAGCCGGTAAGCGTTACCTTTAATGTTGAAGACCACTCGATTATTAGCCAGAAAACTGGCATGCCGATAAACACTCTTTATATCCGACGGAGATCTCCACCGGGCCTGCTTTACGTCGGCATACCTAGCCAGCAATGCCTGCTCGGCATCCGGGTGGCTTTCCCAAAACTCCCTGAGTGTTCTCCTGAAGATAATCCTCATGAAACCAACTTAGCATGGTCCCGGATTGGGATCAAGCTCTTCTCTGCGATATCCGCTTGTTGGCGAGGACTTGACCAAACACGCCAGCGATTCCAGGCGCTGAACGTAATACATCTTAAAAAAAGCCGCATGCTCAGGCGCCGCGAATGTTCACCTTCCTTGCCAGACCGTTGAGTCCTGAGCATTCGGGAGAGCACATCGGAGATGATCCGAATGTGTTGAACCCTTACACTGTGCCGGGAGAGCTATGTGATTTCCCGCTACCGCGAAGGGGAAAACAAGCTCTCATAACAATTTTTTGAACTCATCAACGTCAATCCCTGCATCATGAGCGATACCGCCCATGGTATATGCGTTGATTGGATTATGTCGTGGGACGGTAATAATTCGAATGCCTTTCGACATGACGATGTGCTTGCCCTGCCGAATTACGTTAAAGCCTGCCCTTCGAAGAGCACGAACGGCATCCAGATGGTTAACCCCGGGGATTTTACCCATGCTCCTAAATCGCGACCTCTATCTCACGGACTTCGGCATCCGTGTATAGGTCGCTTATGGCCATCAGGTACTCGCTAATGGCATCTCGAATATTCTCAATGGCTTCTTCCTCTGTGGCTCCCTGAGACCAACAACCCGGAAGACCCGGTACGGAAACACTGTACCCCTCGTCGGAATGCCTCAACACAATCTTATACTTCATATCCGAGTTCCTCACCGCATATTCGAGATTACGGGCCGTTTTGAGAAAGTGCAACCCGCCAGCGTTTAGCCGGGCGAATCATCGTCCATTGCAGTCTCGATCCGCTCGGAAAGGACGATATAACCTGGACCCAGAACACGACCACCTCGATTATACTCCACACCGACCGTGAAAACCATGCCGCACAAATTGAGAAGCTCAATATCTTGATCTTGCCAACGTGTGATTTTCTGAACTGACCCATGGCCAAAACACCTGAGTTGCTTATCACAACCTGAAAAAACAACGATCTCAGGTCTTAAAAGAGGAATATTCCGCCTCCAACCATTCTGGGCGAAAGAGACCAGCATACAACAGGCAAAACTTTCGGAGAGCCTGTCACGTCGGCTGGTACTGGTCTTTCCGTGCCGATCCGCCACACCGGAGGTTTCCTGCTCTTTCCCTTTTCATGGCCCGCCACTCCCTCTTTCCCGGGTCCGTCTGTCATGTCCCCGAGACGTCCCTTGTCATGCAGCATCTACGCTAACGTATTCGCTAACTGATGATGGCATTGGAACAGGTTCACCGGCCCCTTTCAGCCCCACAATATGCAGCTCAATCGCTTCCCTTATCAATCCGAGGACTTCCTCCCGACTTTGTCCGACGGCAATACATCCCGGGAGATCTGGAACGTGAGCGCCGCAGCTTGCCTCACCCTTTTCAATGACCACCATATATTTCATATTTTTCCTACAGTTACTTCAGGCCGGCAGTTTCGAAATGGTCGCCAATGTTTTCGGCGGAATATCAACATTTGCATTGGCTGCCATCGTTATTGCGCCAGGTTTTGAAAGATGGCAAACTGCCGACGGCTGCCACGCATGCGCACCTGCCGCCATCCGTCAGCTTCGAGCATTTTGATAAGGTCCCTGACCTTCATGGAGCGAATTTATTCCTATGTCGCCGCCGGGAATGGAAACTATTTTACAACATATACCTGAGGCTGTACACAATCGAGCGTGACAACCGCCGCGCCGGGTTGGCGGACAATAAGAACACCTTGCCAGAAACAGAAATCCTCTTCTCGCTCAGAGTTGCTTGGCAAGATGATGCGGACATGCTGTGGTTCATCCGGAGACACCCTGCCACATACGGTCCAGGTCCGGCGTTCCGATTGAGATCGTGAGCAAGGTACGCCTTACCTCGGCAAAATCAGCGACGCAGAGGCGAGGAAGTGTATTAAAAACCTGTACGGAAAATCGGGTGCAATACAGGGTGGGAAGCACAAAAGCTCCTGGCCCATTGGCCTAAACGCATATGCAATCCGTTGTGGCCTTTAGCGTTCGATGGCTATGATCTTAGGTGAATATTGGTACCTTTCATGACTCGAACTCACGCCTGGGCACACCTGATTGGCGGATTATCGATTGAAGGGTACCGATGTGGAGTTCGTCATGATTAGGAACCGGGACAGTAATTGTCGTGTCTGAAATCCGCTTTTGCATCACGACATGACTGCCCCGTTGATGAATTTCCGAAAAACCGTGGCTTGCCAGGATGCTGCAGACCTGTTTCCCGGAGAGGACACGCAGCTTACCCAACAGATACCTCCAATTGGGTCACGTAAACTTCCTCATGCAATCGTGTCTGAGTTTCATTCGGCGAAGCAGTTTCGAAAAACAGTTCAACAGCTTCCCGCAGGTTGTTTCGAGCGTCCTCGATCGTGGCGCCCTGGCTGGCAATATCCAGCTCCGGGCAGAGCGACACATACCCTGCTCCCTCACGCTCGATAATCGCCGTAAGTTGCTTTTTCATCGCATCTGCCTCAATTCTTACAGTTAACAATCAGATCATAGTTTGTCACATCTGCCTGCCAACTTCAACCGCTTCATTCGCCGGAAGAAGCAAACGGGGCAAAGCTAAGCCACACATGCCGGGGGGAAAGCGTGAGCAAAGTGGGCTATAGGATGGACCACAACAGTCCGGCATCGGTTCAGCCGTAAATACTAACGCCGCTTCGCCGTCGTGCCTTAAGACAACCGGGCAAAACGCACGCGCTCAGCCCCGGACCGGCTTCAGGGGGCCAAAAGATCGGCCCGCCCGCCCGGGCCGGCAGTCCAAATGGGGCAGTCGAAATGGATGAGTCGCGCCACAAAATAGCACCACCACGCCAGCGCGGGCGCAAGCCACAGGAAGCCGTAAAAACCGTTCGGATGCAACAGGCGCCAAACCGTTGCGGCCTCGATTGCCGGGTAGAAAACCAGGGCAAGCACCAGGACCCGGTCCAGGCCCCTTTTCAGCAGCGCCGCGGCCATGGGCAAAATGGCCAGGAGCATGACGACATAATCGAGAGGCCAGGCGTAGGGGGAGGCCAGGACCGAGACCGTCGAGATAATCACCATCTCGCGACCCCAGTTCCAGGTACACCTCTTTTTCCACCAGTGGACGAAGAGCCAGATTACCGACAGCATCATTGGAATAAATTGCGGCCAAACCTCACGCAAGCCGGTAAGGCTCATTAGCGCGCGGCCAATCGTTGGCGTTTGGAATTGCGCTAGATGATTATGGCTTATTGCATAAAGATGCTGTTGGAAAATATGTGGATTGCTTATCGCGCAAAGCCCGGCCGCTGCCGCGATGCCCGTCCCGGAGAGTAAAAGCTGCGCCCACCGCCTGTTGCCCACTGCCCAAAGAAGGAAGGCGAGCGGGACAAGGTAGAGAAGATGCGGCTTGAAAGTGATAAACAGCATCGCCAGGGACGCCTGCCACCACGCCCCTCGCTCGGACCAGGCGAGGAAAAGCACCGCGCCCAAGAGCACTACCGCCGAGCTCTGCCCCACGGTAAGCATGATGATGGTCGGAAGGAATGTATAAGCGATCAGACCGGCCGGCCACATCCGTTCGGGCCGCCCGCCGTAAAAACGCCAGAGAAAAGATGCGCAAAACAGCACAATGGCCGCATTGCTCACAAACCACAAGAGCCTGCTCACCGGATAATCAAAGAGTGCAAAAGGCATTATGAGAGGCAGCGTCCACGGAGGGTTCCACATCGGGGTCGGTTTGCCGTAGCCCCAGCCCGCCTGCCTTTCGAGCGAAAGCAACTCCCCCGGGCTGTAGGTGCAGCCGCCGTTAAGGCTTAGCCGCCCTGCGGACCAGTACTCCACAAAGTCGTCCACCGCAATTTTTCTGTGCGCGAGCGGGGGTCGAGTCGAAACAGGGCGACGATGCCGGCGCACAAAAGGATGAATATAAGCACCTTCCCTGCCAGGTGAAGGCGAAGACGATTTTGGGCCACCGGCGCATCCTCCAGGACGCTCCAAACCGGCATGTAGCCGGAATCCAAAGAGTATAGCAAAAAAATAAAAAGTATGACGGATAACGTCTAAGAGCTGCGGAAAGCATACAATCCCCGGTGGGAACACGCAAGTTATACAACCGGATGTGACGGGAACGCTCGTTTGACACCTGGATACGGGAAGGGCTCGGTTTCGGGCTTTTATCTTCAGGGAAAGCAGGAAAAGCAAACAAAGCATTGACCGGATGCCCGAATCTCGCCAAAAGATCTCAGCGCCCTGCCTTGACGGATGAGTTGCCAACTAGTGTCCATCCGGAAACCTATTGGTGGGCAAGTTGAAGCTTTTTGCCCACCCGAAACCCGGCGTAGGGTGGGCGTGCGCAGTATCGCGCCCACCGCCGTCTAGACGCGGGTTTCCGGATGGACACCAACTGGACAATTTCTTTGATATTAGTTTATGTCTATGGTAATTTTTGAACTTGCAAATTACGCGGGGATGTTTGCAGGGGCGCTTTCCTATTTACTTTGTTTATCATTTCCTTAAACATAAAAATGCTTTTTCGATATGAGGCTTATCCGTGGCTGGAGTTCCGGTTTCCTGTTATCGCATGCTACTCTTTGTCATTGTGGGCGCCATACTCCTTTTGCCCGCCATGGCGGACAACGCATGGTCGCAGACGCGGGGACCTCACGGCCGGAGCTCCGCCATGACTGCGCCCACCAGGCCGCCATTGACACCAAAAGGCGCCGAGACGGCGCGCTCAACTCCCGAGGCGCCCGCCCCAAAAGAGGGCATCTGCCGGATCGTGGTTCGAAAATTTTTCTCCTCTGCGTGCTCACAAGAAATGGCTTATTACGCCTTTGTCCCCGGGGGGGTTGGGAGCGGCAAGCGCTATCCGGTCCTTTATCTGCTTCACGGCGCCTTCGGCAGCTATAGGGACTGGAAAGACCATGCGGGAAAAGAGCTTTGCGAGCTTGCCTCAAAGTATCGATTAATCATTATAACCCCTGAAGGCGAAAACTTCGGCTGGTATGCGGATAGCCGATTTCTAAAAAATAACCATATCGAGAGCTATTTTTTCAAGGAACTGATCCCCGATGTCGAACGAAATTTTCCCGCAAACGGCCTTCGAAGCATAGCCGGCTTATCGATGGGAGGTCATGGCGCATTTGTGCTATGCCTGCGCCATCCCGGACAATTCGTATCGGTTAGTTCGATGAGCGGCATACTCGATATTACTCGCCACAAAAGGCAGTGGCGGCTGTCAAAAGTTTTTGGCCCTTACGGTAACAATAGCGCCGTCTGGAACCGCCACTCCGTTCTAAAGCTCCTTGCCGAACAAAAGGAGCAAAGATATATACGCTCCCTTCCGATGCTTATAACTGTTTCAACAGGAGATCCCTATTCGCTAGACGATAACCGGCTCGTTCACGAGGAACTGGACAGTCTAAAGATTTCCCACTGCTATCGTGAGTCTGCCGGGACACACGATTGGACGTACTGGCTCTCAGAGTTGCCTCAACATGTGGCTTTTCATGCGGAGCAACTGAAAAGAGCCCGTCTAAGGATCCGTAAACAATTGACTCCCGGACCGGACCATGCCCGATGTTTCTGATAAGCTTTGATTTTTCTCTATTTTTGCTGGCCGTTCTTTGGCTCAATTGGATGCTTCGAGGCAGGCCTGTCTACAGGTACTTTTTGCTTGCCGCAAACTTCTTTTTCTACGCGACTCAAAAAACCGGTCTCCTTTTCCTGCCCCTGGGCGTTGGAATTTCCAATTATCTTTTCGCCCTCCTGATCTCTCGAACCGAAAATATTTCCCGTAAAAAAATCTGGCTTTGGACCGACATCGTCATAAACCTTGGTTTCCTGGCTTTTTTCAAATACTTCGAATTCCTCTACAACTGCCTGGATTCGGTGCTCCTCTCCCTCAATTTGAAATTACCTCCGCCATTTTTCGATATTTTGTTCCCCATCGGAATTTCTTTTTTTACCTTTCAGGGCATCTCGTACTGCATCGATGTTTACCGGGACCCCGGGCAGGTCGTAAAAAATCCGGTAGACGTGCTGCTGTTCGTATCGTTTTTTCCCACGATACTCTCCGGCCCCATCATGCGCGCGCGTCGGTTCATACCCCAAATCGATCATCCCGACTATGACTCGGGTTCGCTCCACGAATCGTTTGCCCTGATCCTTAGCGGATTATTCAAAAAGCTTGTGATATCGTGCTATCTCGGCGACCATCTCGTACACGACGTTTTTCAGGCGCCGGCGGGATATTCCTCCCTGACCGTCCTTCTCGCCGTCTACGCGTATTCCATCCAGATTTACTGCGATTTTTCGGGCTACTCCGACATCGCCATAGGCGTCGCCCAACTGATGGGGTACCGCATCCCGGAAAACTTCCGCATGCCTTACGCCGCTGCAAATGCGCGGGAATTTTGGCAACATTGGCATATTTCCCTTTCCACCTGGCTGCGGGATTATCTCTACATTCCGCTTGGAGGATCGAGGAAGGGAAAAGTACGAAAATACGTAAACCTCATGCTGACCATGGTGCTGGGCGGGTTGTGGCATGGCCCCGATAGCCGATTCGTGCTCTGGGGTATGCTCCATGGAATTTTCCTGTGTTTGTCCCACCTGGCGCAGGACATTCGCCAAGCCTTGTTTGGCGCCAAAGGGGCCTCCAAACCGGTAGAGGTCATTTCAACGCCCCGCTGGGCGCCGCTATCCAAATTCATGCGATGCTTTTTTACCTTTAACGTGGTTTCGTTTCTATGGGTCTTCTTTCAGGCAGAAAACACCGCAAGAGCCTTTGATGTTTTTCGGGCGATATTTGCCGCAAATCTTAAGGGGCAGAGCTTTGAAGCCCTGGTCCTGCCCGCCATGGCCGCAGGACTCGCCATCCAGTTCGCCTTCCCCAAAGCCCTTGCTCTCTATACACGGCTCCAGGAGAGGTTGCCGCTATATCTGCAGGCGCCGCTTCCCGCCATGCTTTGCGTTCTCATAATACGGCTTGGCCCCTCGGGGATTCCACCCTTTATTTACTTCCAATTCTAAAGACAAAGAGGACATTCGGGCGGGGTAGAAATGATGAAAACATCCCAAAAATCGACTTCATTACGGGCCGTACTCGTATACACCGTGGCCATGGCCGTTGTGATTTTTTTTGAATTTTCGCGGGTATCCTCCTGGGCGCAGGACTCCTGGTGGAGTCTCACCTCGTATATGACAGCGAATAAGTTCGCCCGAAATGTCCGCGAAAAGATTTGCGACCCTATCGCAAGAGGCCGTAAATCACAAACGGTCCCATCTCCCAAGATAGGCGTCGCTGCAGGATTAACCGCCCAAATACGCAAGATCCCTTCCGACTGCCCGGCCGCCACAACAACCGCAACCTCCCACCCTATACGGTTGGCGAGTACCGAGGGGCCTTTGCCTGCGCAAGTCCCGGCGCCTCCGCCCTATGGTGTCAGGCTAAAACCCCGAAAAGTACTAATCGTTGGCGATTCGGAGATGGCCGAAGGGTTTGGACCCGCCCTGCAACGCAGGCTCGAAAAATACACCACGGTTAAAGTCTTGAGAAAAGGCGTCTATTCGACTGGCTTTGTCCATCAGGAAACCTTCAACTGGACAGACACTTTAAAAAGCTTGATCGCCACATATCATCCCGATCTCATCGTCATTCACATGGGCGCCAACGACCCTATCGATATTGTGCCCAAAACCGGCAGGCGTATGTACTTTGGTAACGACAAATGGCGGGAAGTCTATGGTTTGCGTGTCGCGCAGTTTCTAAAAATCGTATCGGAAAAAAAGATCATGACCTTCTGGGTGGGAATGCCGATAATGGGTTCTGCGAAATACTGCGCGAAGATCGAGGTCATAAATTCCGTATTCAAGCAGGAATGCGACAAGGTTTCGGGCTGTTTCTATGTGGACACCTGGTCGGCGCTCACCTCCACGAACGGAAAATACACGGCCTATGAGAGGGCGCCAAGCGGAAAACTCTGTCGCATTCGCGCTAAGGACAATGTGCATCTAACCGGAGCGGGGGGGAAACTTCTAACGGATTTTTTCTTAAAAGTCGCCTCTCAGCATGTTCAGTTCCCGGTGGCCGATAAAGTTTCTTCCTCCAAATAGGGCGAAATGGTTTTCTTGTCCGGGACATGACCCGCCTCCCCCGGGGGATAAGAGATTTTGCTCCATGCACGGCGCAACAAGTAATCGTGCAAGCAATTCGATCCCGTCGCTACGGCGCCTCACCACCGCCCGAATCGTCGTCAGGGGCAATTTATTTATAATATCCGGAGGCATAATAGTATGTCCGAACATCTCTTGGCCATGCTTGAATGATTGTTGGGCGTGTAGCCGTAATGGTCGGCCCCCTGCCTGTAGTTTTCAAACAAAGCCCCGATGCTTCGGACCAGCGCTTCCCGGTCACCCGGGCGCCCGGCGACAACAATTTGATAATAATAGAGGAATGCGTCCATATCAACGATTGCTTTCGCAAAATGCCGCTATCGGGATACCGTGATAGACGAGCACCTTCATGATATACCATCCTGACCATATTTGGACAAAATCCCGACATCGAATCCCTTTCTTTTCAAGTATTTGACGCCGACAGCAATTGCCGGGAAAAGGGGCGAAAAGGGATAAGCCCCCCCCCCCCCGCCTAAGGCTTACAATTACCCACACATACACCTACCTCCTTTTGCAATGACTCGCGCCTTTCGGGGCTGAGCTCGATCGCCCCCCTTTTCGCAAAGGGTGATTGGGGGGATTTACTCTGCCGGCGCCAGAGAAAACGAAACAACTGTCCAATCGAGGGGCAAGGATCCGGTCAAAAACGAGCGACGATTTAGCTAGGCGAAAAAACCCGATGATCGGGTTTTCTATCGGCAGAGTAAAAGATTTTGGGTTATTCAGTACTCAGGTTTTTCGACCTCGATATCCTTAAGAACAGGGACGGAGCTTACTCCGTGCTGTACGAACAGACTTGAAATCCCCCCAACCACCCCCCTTTGCAAAAAAGGGGGGCGATCAGGCCAAGCCCCTTTCTTGGGAGTCTCCGCTAAGGGGTAAGTGGGCGCATGTGTGGGTAATTGTCAGCGCCTAAGGAGCTATATTTCTTCTGAGAGGCTTTTGGGAAAGGCGCCTGATTCGCTCGGCAACCTTTTCGGAGACATTTCCCCAGTCAAAGGTGCGCCTTATGTGCCCGGAGAGCTCAAGCGCCCTTTCCTTGGCCCGAGCGCTGTTTTCAAAAACTTCCCGCATCAGGGCCTTTAGTCCATTCAAATCGGGCTCCAATACCCAGCCCGCACCTCCTGCCAGCAACATGTCCTGCGGGCAGAAATCCCTGCGAACCGAGGGGATCAAAAAGACACGATCGGCCGGGCAGAAATCATCCGTAGCTCCTCCCTCCGTAGTGATTACGGGAAGACCGCAGGCCATGGCCTCCAATACCGGCAGCCCGAACCCTTCCCCGCGATAGGGATGCGCAAGGCAGTCGCAGGCGGCCAGAAGTCGGGGCATATCTTCGTCTGCCAGCATTTCTTTCAGATGGACCACTTCGGGGGCGTCCGGATCATTTTGTATGGAGCGAATCATCCCTTCGGCCCCCTGTCCCCGATAAAAGGAATCCGTCCCCATATCCTTTACGATAAGAGATACGTCATCATTTCTAGAAAAAGTCGTCCTGAAGGCTTCCAGCAGCACATCGATCCCTTTTCGCCAGATAGTTCCCCCGAGAAAGAGGAATTTGAACCGTTTCCGGGAGGCAAGCGCATAAGGCTTCAAACCGGGGCGGAAGAGCTCTGAATGAACGCCGTTGGGGATGACGTGGACAAGGTCTGAGGGCACACCACTTGCCACATAGCTTTTCAGAACATGGCGACTCGGGACCCAGATCTCGTCTGGCAACGCACTCATGGGAGCGACCCACTGCACGGGGAGCCTGCCGTATTCCCAGGGCTGTATCATGACCCAGTGTCCATCGGGAGGGGGGGTGAAATTGGGCGGCCAAAGGTGTCGCACATGCACATCGGGGCTGCGTGAAAGTTTGGCGTGGACGCGGCGGGCGATTTTTGCGAACCTGGGGTCGGCTTGCGGGCCGAATTGATCTTTTTCATAGGGGATGATGGTGAGTTCGTGTCCCGAATCGATCAACCGCAGGCAAAGTTCGCGATTTACCAGCGCAAGCGAGTGATTGACAAACTGGGCGCCCTCCCATCTTATGCACAAAGACTCCAATGGATCGGGTCCGGCTTTTAGCCGTTTTCCCGTGACGGTATTTCTTACAGGCGCTTTTCCGGCAAAAGAGTCGAGGCGGGCCTTAACCTTCTCGCCAATCCTTGCCCAATCGTAGTCCGCCCTGATGCGCACAGAGACTTCGAGCGCTTTTTTTGCAGCCGATGTATTCTTTTCGAATACCTGCCTCAACATCGCCACCAGAGCCTCTCCATCCGGCTCGAGCATCCAGCCCGCTCCCCCACCGGCAAGCCTTAGCGGGCCGGGAGAGAAATCAAACCGTTTCGAAGGGATGCGGAAGGTGTCTTCGGGCGGGCAGAAGTCATCGGTGGCCCCACCCTCGGTAACGATCACCGGAAGGCCGCAGGCCATGGCCTCAACCACTGCCAACCCGGATCCCTCCGCCCGGTAAGGGTGGACGAGACAGTCGCACGCGTTATAGAGGCCGGCCATTTTCGCGGGCTCCAACATCTGCGTATAGTGAATCACTTCGGGTGCGTCCGGATCTCTTTGCATTTCTTTCATTATTGCCGAAACGGCCCTCTCCTCCCGGTAGATCTCCCGTTGCGGTGAGTCCTTTACGATCAGGACAACCGGGTCGGTTCTACGGAACGCTTTGCGGTAGGAATTAAGGAGCACGTCGGCGCCCTTTTGCCAGAGGCGCCCGCCAACGAAAAGGAACCTGAATTTTTGACCGCCCCCCTTATCCCTCACGACCGGATAGAACCGGCTGGAATCTACCCCGTTTGGCACGAGCTTTACACGCTCCCGGGGGATGCCGGAGACGATAAAGGCCTTGAGAACATGGGAGCTTGGGACCCAGAACTCGTCCACCATGCCGACCATCGGCTCGATCCACTCCTCGGGCAGCCGCCCGTATTCCCAGGACTCCATCATGACCCAGCGACCCTCAGGGGGGGGCGTAAAATCGGGAGGCCGATTGTTTCTGACATGGACCTCGGCCGGGGAGGAAAGCGGTTTCCCCATCCTATCGACAAGCTTTTGAAAGCGCGGGTCGCTATCGGGGGGGATTCTATCGTTTTCGCAAGCAAGAATTGAGAGCTCGCAGCCACAATCTATCAATTGCAGGCTCAATTCCCGGTTCACCAGCCCGGAGCAATGGGCGACCAGTTGAGGGCCCTCCCAGATTATCCTCCTTGCCCCCTTTTTCGCCTCTGTTTTTTCCCGCAGCTCCTTGGAACGCCATCCGGCTTTTATCGCGCCAACGATTAGAGGATTGGTGACTATAGGACCGGGAACCCTGTTGGCCTCTGTCCTGGCGTAGCGCTCTTCGCCAGACATCTCGAAGGCCCGTCGCATGGCGTCCCGGACGTCCCCGACATGAAGGCGCGGCATAAATGCGCCTTTATGGTGAGGCTGGTACTGGAGCATCTGCTCGGTTAGAATAAACTTCGCATCCGGGTCTTCCGCGATACCGAAATAGTGGTCGGGCTCAAGGCCGAGGACCGACCCCACCCCCTCGGGGGCTATAACCATTCGCCGCCTTGCGCGCGCTTCGCTTATCGGCGCGGTCGCCGCGGTATCGGTTGAAACGTAGACGTTGCAACTGTCCATAAGGCGCACAATTCCCGCTCTTGTGCCAAGTTCTTCATCGATTACGACAGGCGCCTGCGACCCCGTCTTCCTGCGAAGCGTAGCGACAAGCTCATGGAGGTCCTCCCCGGGTTTTCCGGGCACGGGATGCCAGAACGGGTAGTTGACCTTAAAATAGAGTTCGACATTTTCCTCGGAGCGAAATTCTTCGAAAAAAGCCTCGATGAGGGTGTCCCATCTGCGCCTTGGCTGAAACATGGCGATGGATAGAAAACGAAAGGGCTTTTCCCCGGGGGGGGCTTCAGGGCCGGGCGGCTCCACGCTCGGGTTGGCAATCCAGGGGTGAGGCCAGTAGACAAGTTGAGTCTTTTCCGCGCTAAGCCCTGCGGAAACGAAGGCCTGCCGCTCCTTTTCGACCATCAGCCAGACCTGGTCCATTTCCTTGCATATATTTATCCATTCGGCGGGCGGCAAAGCGCCCTGGAGGCTGCCGTCGAAGGTGGTGGCAAGGATGCGCAGATTCGGTTCGGGCAGCTTTATATCCAGCCAGGCCCTGGCCGGAACGTGGTTGACAATTATGGTTATCGGCGCGATGAGAGGCGTTGACTCAAGGGATTTAATGAGCGACAAGTCGCAGTCATCTATTCCTGCTTCCACCTCGTTTACCGGTATCACCCTGATTCGAAGCCCCGCGCGGTGCAGCGCGCAAACCGCGGCCCTTGACCCGAATCCATAACCGCTGCGATTGTAGAAGGGCGCGACCCAGACAATAGTACCCGCCAACTCCAAAGACTGTTGTTCCAATTGAATTTACTCCCCTCTCCACCATCAAAGCCGCTCAGGCAAAACCCATAACCCTTTAGCCATCCTGAACCGCGACTTCGCCTCCGATCGTTACGTAAGGCACGGTTTCACCGACATATGCATGTGGGTCTTAAGGCATTTTACGAAAACCTCCCGCCTAAGATCGTCGGCCAGAATACCCGGGCAGGATTCTATGCGTTCTATTCCGTCGAGGAAAAAGGCAAAGCCATTTTCCTCGAGCGCCTGAGGCAGGCCGAAGGGGTTGTGTATCTCGTAGATGTCCAGAAGAGAGATCACGCGACGAAAGCCCATGGATTGCAACAGGCGCAAGACCTCTCCGACATAGGACTGTTTGCCCTGGCATACGACGACAATCCCCTCGCGCTTTTCTTGCGCAGTAGGCTTATAGGAGAGCGCACCTCGGGCCGGTATCCCCTCAAAGGTCGCAGAGTCTGCGAATTTTTGGTCCAGCACGACCGAGGGCATATATCCATATTTACGCATAACGATTTCTTTAAAGTAATGGAAAGACTCTCCCGCACCGTAGACGATGATCTTACGATCTCCCAACTCCTTTCGGATATAGAAGGCATCATCGGGAAACCCGTCCCGTTCAAACAGGCTCCGGCACGAGATTTCGCGGTTTGCCGATATCGGCTTCTCATGTTTTTCGATCGCCATGTCTTTCACCAGGCATGCCCCGTATGTTCGGTCTTGGCGCCGTCCGATTGAAGATCGATACATTCGACATCGGTTTGCACGAAAATACCTTGTTTATTGCCTTCCAAGGCCCTTGCAGGTTCTCTTTCGAGGCAAACGCCCGCTCCTTGTGCCCCCCGGTAACCTGCCTTGACAGCGAGCAATTTTCTTGCCATGCCCGGGACCATTGCCCGGCAAAGGGAACATTGAACCCAATATATTTTTTTCGATACCGAAAAGTGATCTTAGCGGCCATCAGGGGCGCTCAAGGATTGTCCCCCATGCCTGCCTCCGCCACACGGCATGGGGTGGGCAACCGGGCTGGAAATCATCGCGCCACTATAGTCGGGGAACGATGGCTTACGAACGGACACCAGTTAGGCTGCCCCCCAAAACCCTAAGTCAATTTGTTGACAGCGGATTCCAATGTATACCTATGGTGCTCATAAAACAGCTGACGATCTCCGGTGAGACAAGAAAATGAAGTAGCTTCAGGAAGAAAATTGCGGCGACGCCACTTGTATGGCGTGTTTTGGTAGGGTCAAGAAATGAGCATTCCAGGGTTCCAATCCGGGTGGCCTAGTGTTGCATCCCGTAGATTCGACGATATTTCCAAATAGGCCGGTGGGCACGAAAAAGCCGTGCCCACCCTACATTTTCGGCCAATCGGAATATCGTGTAACTTAAGGGACGCAATGCTAGGAAATTCCCTTCGCATTGAGAAAAGGACCGTAATGTTTGTCCGTTCCCATGATTTGTTTATCCACCCAGCTCTCAAGAGACGTCATCACCTCCAGGGCGATAGTGGCCCTGCCTTCCTGATACTCCCGGTAAATTGATGAGGTCGGAGAGGATTTTTCCCAGCGCCTCTTTGCCTTTGCCCTGGCGCATTGCGGTATTTAGCTGCTCTACCATGCCGATTAGTTTTTTGTGTTGGTTATCGATTTCCAAGACATTAACGCTGTACTTTTCGCTCCACTCAAAAATGGGCAGGGTCTGTTTTCCCTTTATTTTCAGATTCTGTCCGGCTGATTTCTCCAATTTCCGTTGAATCATAATTCGGTTCGGTCACAGATTTTCTTTAAGGCAAAGCACTGGCCCCCGACTTTGGTCGAGGTGACGGTCCCAGATCACAGTGGCAGTTTCAAGTCCTTTTCAGCACACTGCCGGCTTACCGGCTATGGACGCGGTTACTTTTGCTTTGATTTTTATTTTCACTATGGCCTAAACCTTGCTAATAAAATCTGCCAAATATATTCTGAGATCCGGGTGCGGTACAATGGCGAAAAGACCTCAAACATTCCGGCGCTGGTAGAGGAATACGAGGAAACGCCAGTCGATATCGCAGGCAAAATAACAGCGGCCGAGAGGATCTTGAGCCCTCTGTCTTATCCACAACCAAACAGGGGGTAACGGTATCCGAGAAGTCCCCGATAACACCATCGAAGGGTTGTAGACGGGGGTAGGCAACTTCCGTTGCCCTTCAATGGAGTTAAGAAGGTCTACTTAAAGCAGGATGTGGGCATTCATGAATGGGCACTGCGTTGAGCGCACAATCGGCGGCATGAGCCGCAATTTCTTATCACTTTATCACACTTCCGGAGAGCCCTGGCGATCCGTTTTCAACAGGACAGGTGAAAATCCATGAACGAAGACAGCGACACCGCCTCCCAATTCGAACATACGATGAGAATCGAGGGTTGGCGCGGCGTCAGTCATTCCTACGCCCTTGTCAACCAGTGGCAGATCCTTGATTTTTTGCACATGCCGGGTCTCAGGCTATTGCATCGCGATGCGCCTTTCCCCAACGGGAACTGGAAAAGAACCAGCATTCCCTCCGGCTTTACCGAAAACGAACAGGCCGTGATCGATGCCCTGCCCGATGCGCCCGAGGCCGTGGTGGACAGCGTACTAGCCATCTTCTCTCCCTTTCATTTCCCCAAGGACCACCGGCGGGAGCGCCGGCTGACCTTCATGGCTACCGAATTCGGACTGAGCGCCAAATCCTTCACCGCCGACTGCCCGCTCGACCGTTTCACCGCCGACGGCAATCTGATCGTCCCGCCATCAAACTGGGCGCGCGACCGGATAGTCGAATTCGGCTTCGACCCGAGCGCGGTCCATGTCGTCCCCCATGGGGTGAACACGGCCATTTTCCACCCGATATCGCCGGAGGAGAAGCTGGTCAACCGGCGCGCACTCGGCATCGAGGACGACGTGGTCATCTTTCTCAATGTCGGGGCGGCGTTCTGGAACAAGGGCGTAGATCTTTTGGTAAACGCCTTCGCCCGGGTCAGACGGGCTGGCCGGCGGGCCTGCCTGATCATGAAGGAGCAGCTGGATCTCTACAACCGGTCGTCTTCGGCGATCGTAGGCGACATTCTCCGCCGCCATCCGGATCTGATCACCAACGAAGTCGTGGAGTCGATCAAATTCTTCTCGGCAAACGCCAGCCTTGCTGAGTTGCGAGCCTTGTACAACATCGCCGATTGCTACGTCTCGCCCTACCGCGCCGAGGGGTTCAACTTGCCTGTGCTCGAATCGATCGCCTGCGGCGTGCCGGTCATCGTCACTGAAGGAGGCGCCACCGACGATTTCTGCTCGGACGACGTCGCGGTCAAGATCCGGGCGGATATCTCGGTTCTACCCGACGATCCCAAACTCCGCTTCCTCGATCCACGCCTCGACGATCTAGTCGGCGCGATGGACGCCTTTTGCAGGGGCCGGGTCATCGACCCCGCCCGCATCGCCCGTGGCCGGGAGATCATCGTCGGCAAATACACCTGGCGGCGGGCCGCCGCCACGCTTCTCGATCTGGCCCGGGGGGCGACAGCGAATGGAAAGGAAACGCCCGATGTGATGCCCCTGATCCAGACTACCCATGCCGGCCAGCGGCGTTTGTTCTCCCTTCTCGGCCGTCTCAGGCCGCTGGCCATGCGCAGGGGGCGGCGGATTCGCCTGGGCAACGATTATGACGGCGGTTATGTGCTCCCCGACAGGGCGCTCAAATGCGACGTCGTCGTCTCCATCGGCGTGGGGCCGGACGTCAGCTTCGACGGCGAATTCGCCCGGCGGGGCGCAACCGTTTTGCAATTCGATCACACGGTGGAGGCCGCGCCCGAGAGCCATCCGAACTTCATCTTCCACCGGAAGGGATGGGGTGTGCGTACGGAGGGCGAGATGGTAGACTTCGCCGAGATCCTCCGGCGCCTCGACGCCCTTGGGGCAAACCGGACCCTGCTCAAATTCGATATCGAGGGGGAGGAATACGACGTCCTCGCCGCCCTCGACCTGGACGCTTTGTCCCGGTTCGATGTGGTGGTGTGCGAGTTGCACGATTTCGACCGACTGGGCGACCAGGAACACTTCGCCAAGGTCGAAAGGGCGCTGCGTGTGCTGACCGAGCATCACGCACCGGTGCATCTTCACATCAACAATTACCAAAACCTCATCACCATCGAAGGGGCACCCGTTCCGCCGGTGATAGAGGTCAGCCTCCTGCGCAAGGATCTGGATCGCTTCTCGGACAGAAACGAGGGCTCCTCACCTCTTTCGCTTGACCGCCCCAACAATCCCTTCCGACCGGACATCTGCCTCAATCCGTTCCTCGGCAATTCCGGGCGCACCTTGCACATCTACTGCGACGGGGGGTTGGGGAACCGCATCAACGCGCTTCTGTCCGGGCTCGCCACAGCGCGGGCGACGGGGCTTCGCCCCCTGGTCGTCTGGCCGGTCAACAACTGGTGCCGGGCGCGGTTCGCCGATCTTTTCGACCGGCCGCTGGACGTTGTCGAAAACGAGCTGCACAGCTTCGTTCCCTGGCGCAAGAACCTCCAGTTCTTTATGGTCGAGGATCGGCTGGGCATGGCCGGGAGCAACGTCTCGCCCCTGGAGATCGCCGATCTTGAGGCGATGCGCGCCTTTCTTTTTTCGGACATCCGCGATGTCTTGTTCTATACACACTTGATCCCTCCCTATCTGAAGCGCGAGGAGTTACTCGACGAGTTGGACGCCACCCCCTTCCGGCGGGAGCTGACCGAAAAGGCGGCCCGGTTCATTGAGGCCGAGGGGCTTGACGGTTCCGTCGGCCTGCATGTCCGCCAGACCGATTTCGGCGATTCGGGAGCCAATGTCGAGGCGTTGCGCCAGCTCGTCGAACAGCGCCGGGACCTGAAATTTTTCGTCTGCTCGGACAGCCCGGAGGCGGAGGCCGTCCTGACGGCCCATGACAACGCCGTCGCCTTCCCCAAGGAGTGCTATGTCGCGAAGATGGTCGACGGCGGCTGGAACGAACCGATCAACGATTCCAGCGGAAGGAAGTATTTCTGCAACGTCGACCGAAGCGCCGAAAGCGTGCTCTTGGCGGCGGTCGATCTCCTGATCCTATCGCGCTCGGAAATCGTGACGACTTCAGGGAGCACCTTCCTAGCTGTCGCCAAGCTGCTGCAGGAGCATCGCCTGGCCCGGAACGGCTTGGCCTGAACTCCTTCGAGGAGTCGGGGTAAATGACCGCTTCCCGGAGCTCACCAACCGATTGGGCCTAACCGTGGCAGATCGAGATACCGGTCGCCTGCAGGGGGCCTCTGCTCGTTGTTGCTTCAACCCTTGCCTCAGGCCGGGGGAGATTTTCTAAACTTCGATTGGAGTAGAGTTATGACAGAGACAATTCTTGAGGGGCCGACCGAGTGGTCCGCACTAAGTGAGGAACTGAAGGAGAGGTTTACCCTGAGCGGCCGGATCCCTGTCTCCCACTGGTTGCTGCGCGAGAACACCGCGAACAAGGTCGGGAACCCGTGGCCGACGCAAGCGGTTTTGTACGGCATCCTGCAGGCGGCCCGAAGGAGGGATCTGGAGGGAATCCGCAGCTACGACGCCCGTTCGGTCTACGACCTGTACAAGGCCCTGGACAAATACCCGGTTGCTTACAAAGACGTAGTGGTGATCGGCTCCCTGCGCCCCTGGATAGAGGTATGCTGCCTTGCCTTCGGCGCGCGGAGCGTCACCACGGTCGATTATAACCCACCGATCTCCGAGTACGAGGAGATACGCACCGTCGGGGTCGAGGCCTTCGAAAAGGAGATACGCACCTATGACATGGCGCTAAGCTATTCCAGCCTCGAGCACGACGGGCTCGGGCGCTACGGCGACGCCATCGATCCCGACGGCGACCTGAAGCGGATGGCCTCCTACGTCGACCTCCTGAACCCCGGGGGCCTTTTCTTGCTGGGGGTTCCCAACGGGCAGGATGCCCTATTCTGGAACGCTCACCGCATCTACGGCAAGATCCGTTTCCCGATGCTTACCGAGAAGTGGCGGATCCTCGATTTCTTTCTGGATGGATTTACCCGCAAACGAGTGCTCAGCCTCAAGGACACCTACGAGCAGGGCTGGTGGGTACTCAGGAAATAGCGGTCCGGGCTCCGTCGAGCGCATTACAAACAATAGAGGCCGCCCCGGATGGGGCGGCCTCTATTGTTTGGCCTCGCCAAGGGCACCGGCAGCCCTAGAAGACTCGGAGATAGAGATCGGGAAACTGCGGCAGATTGGGCCGATCCAACGGCCCCGGAATCGGTTCGGTGGAGTGGCTGGTGAAGATGGCGGCGTCGTTTCTGAGGTAGGTGAGTTCCAAAAGCCTTGGAAACGGCATCCCCCCCACCATGACGAAGCCGCCGGCGTTGTTGGCGTGAAGGTGCACGACCTTGTGGGTCGAAAAGAGCTTGGTGAAAACGGCATACACCTTTTCGAAATAGTCTTGGTTCACGAGATTTTGAAAGTCGTGGAACTCCCCTGTCAGGATCTCGAAGCGCGCCAGGTCGCTGGATTGGGTGGCGATGAGAGAATCCCATTCGGCGCCTTCGGTATCGAATTTGAGGATCGGGCAAGTCGCACCATCCCAGTCGGCAAGCGCCATCATGCTGTTTAGCGAGAGCAGGCTTTCCTCGGCGTTGTCCTGCGGTCCCCACCCCTGCTTGAAGTACCGGACGCCGGGGTGCTGCAACGTCGTCCCGGCGATGGTATGGTCGAACTGCAGCACACGGGCGCCCAGCGCGGCCATACGGGCGTCAAAACTCACCTCGTCGCCGATCCCGATCGAGAAGACCAGCCTGGTCCTTTGGGCGCAGTCCGGAAGCACGTACCCGCCGTCAGCATCTGCACCAACCCGGAACTTTCCCTGGTCGCCCAGGTGCCACGGCCGGATTAGGTTGACGAGGTTTTGGATGACGCCGTGGGTTAACGGTTGTTGCATTATGACTTCCCCTTTCGTGGTACTGCCGGTTGGGACAGTAAGTCGCGGCAAGCTCTCCCGCGGTGAAGTGGCGTTTAAAGTTACACGCGCAGCCTCTTTGAATTTGCGGTAACGAATTCAGTTAAGAATAAATGTTTGGGACGCAACACCAGCGCTCGAATTCGGGTCGGCGCTCCGACGCTCATTGCATGTCAGATGCGGGGTAGATCGCCGACCAGTCGGGTAAAATGGGCTTCGAGATTTGTGGTGAAACGTTCGGTGTCAAACAACACGCCATCCTTTCGCACTTTGCGCAACTTCTTGCGCAGAAGCTGACATTTTTGCGGCGAGTTCGCGATTTCGACAGCCTTTTCCTCGTAGGCGGAAAAATCGCAGGTGACCAGTTCGGACAACCCTGCCGAGGTCAAAAGCGCACCCGCCATTCGCGAGGCGAATGTGCGGCCTGTGCAGGTCAGCACGGGCAACCCCATCCACAGGGCGTCATTGGCGGTGGTGCCGGCATTGAACGGATAGGAGTCAAGAAACAGGTTGGCTGCATGGTAGCGCGCATAATACGCATCCGGCACGACGCGTGGGGCGAATATCAAACGCCCGGGGTCAATTCCGCGGGCTTCGGCCTGCCTGCGTAAGTTCGACTCAGCCATGACGTTGTCGGAAAGCAGCCACAGCACGCCGTCCGGCACGCGTCGCAGTATGTTCATCCAGACGGTAAACATCTCGGGCGTGAACTTGTAGTTATTGTTTAATGAACAGAAGACAAATCCTTTGTGCGGCAAGCCGCAGGCTTTGCGGGTTGGAATGGGCCCGATCAGCCGCTTGCGATCGCTCACCTGATAGATATCAGGCATATATATCGGTTTTTCGCTGTAATAGCTCAAAGACTGTTCGGGGACCAGGAAACGGTCAACGATCATATAATCGATGAAAGGAAACCCGGTAGTTGCCGGCAAGCCGAGGTAGGTAATCTGGATGGGTGCGGGACGGTAGGCCAACAAGTTGGGCCGTGCGCCAAGCGTCTGGCCGTGCAGATCGACCACAATGTCGATTTCATGTTCTCGGATCAGCTTCGCGGCAGCCTCATCGCTGAGGTCGCCTATTTTATAATAATGGTCCATGGACTCGACGACGCGTTTACGCAGTGCGGAATTGTCTTCCTTTGTCCAGCAAAAACCATAAATTTGGAAATGTTGCCGGTCATGCAATTCGAATAGTTCGACAGTAAGCATGCTGACTGGATGGCAGCAGAAATCCGAGGACAAATAAGCCACCCGAATTTTTGAGTGGCCGTATGAACGTAAGACCGAAAGCGCCGGCACATTGCAATCAACCTTCGTTTGTACGAAATGAGCCGCTGCTTTCAACTGTGTTGCCGGATCGTCGGATAGAGCAATCATGGCCAGAGCTGATGTTGATTGCCGCATCAAATCCATTTCGATACCCGCATCAGGCGTATAAACGGGCCAGATACACTGCCTGGCCCTCAAAAATATCCAATGATGGATTACATCCGGTTGATTAGGCTCGATACGCAGGCTCTCCGAGAGGTATTCATACGCCCTGGCAAAGTCACGTTGAATTTCAAGCACCCGTCCAAGATTGTTGAGGGCCATCAGACGCAAGGAACGCTCGTCAGGCTTGGCGGTCGAGGTATTGTCAACCACCCATGACCATGTGGCGATAGCCGCGTCCACTTGCCCCAGCTTCTCATAAATATTTCCGAGGTTAAAACGGGGCAGCGCGAACGACGGCGACGACTCAATCGCCTTCAGGTAAGCGTCCTTCGCCGCATCTGTTTTATCGAGCGCCGAGAGCGCCACACCTAAATTGAAATACACCAGATGATTAGATTGGGTGTTGTTGCACGTAACCCAGGTCTGATAGAGGACTACGACGAGTTCGGACTGTCCTGCGGATTCTAATTTTTCCGCAGCTCCGACGAGATTCATGACACTAAGATCACCGCGCCATGCTGACTTTATATTTTGAACAAAGTTCGTTTCGTTGAAAGAGGAATCCGAAACGTGCTCGTTATCGCCCATAAGCTCCACACCTCCTCTGAAAGATTTTCGTTACTAATTCTACAGCGAAGCAACTTTCCTGCCAACTAGATGAAGCCGCCAAGATCGGCGTTATCTTAGTTCCGGGAATTTTAAAAAAAGGACCCGAGAGCAGCCATAAGCGCCGATTTGTTTTGACCTGATCTATTCTGGCGCACAAAACCCTCGCGTGGGATTAAACTCTTGAACTGGATTTTCCTGCAACCAGTAGGTTTGTATTGACTCACCCGGCCGAACAGTAGCCGAGTTGGGGGTTAGTCTACGCACCGCAATTGTCATAGAGTTGACATCCGGACGAAATCCAGGATCGGGTTGTTTCGGAGTCATCAATGACTTTCCGATTATTTACTAAGAGGTACATTAATTAGCGAACATCGGAGCGTGCAACGTTTCTCGCAGGAGAGGATATTTCGCCCTTACAGGGCTCCGCGCGCACGGGTGGTTCTAGTCCCGGGGCCCTGCCCCGGGCTTCTGATTATCAAGCGGTGTGAGAAAAGCGTCATTCTGGAATCTTAGGAAAAAACCCCTGCATGGTTCTTGGGTCCTCAAAACACAGGATCATTTATTTGGCAAAGATTACACGACAGTAACCTTCCGCGTTACGCACATGCCCCCCAGCGGAGAATGGAAATTCGCCGGAGCCTCAAAAAATGCGCTATTCGACGGGGGCGAAATGAGGACAACATACGATTTTGACAGGCCACTTACGAAATCTCCCCAGCCCCCTTTAACCAAATAGCCAAAGGGGGGGCGATTGGAGCCATCTCCCTCCTTGGGTGTCCTAGCAAAAGGATGCAGTGGGGGTATGTGTGGACTATTGTCAGCTCAACCAGGGAGGGTTTTTTTCCTGAGGGTCCCCAAACGGGAGGGATGCCCTGTTCTGGAACGTCCACAGCATCCGCGGCCATCTTCCAAATCGCTTCGGAAACTTTAATGATCGCCCGTCCAGCTCATGACTAACGAGTTTTAGTGCAATCCCAATGTGTTTACAGCGAAAATCGGCAGGATAGATGACCGGCCCAAGAACAGGCACGCACAGATTGTCCTTGTTTGCCAGAGAGGTTGATATAAAGACGTAATCCAACCGATTACACATTAAGGTATGGAATCTGCTCACTTGTCAGCGCAGCGGCCTGCGAAGTTGTCAGCGCAGCAAGCTGTGAAGTTGTGAGCGCCGCCACCTGCGCGGTTGTAAAGCTCGACACAAAGGCAGTTGAGAGCGAGTTGACCTGCATCGTGCTGAGCGTTGCAATATCCTTTGGAGACAGACCGGCGATCAGGTCGGCGCCCATACCCGCAAGGCCCGCCGTCGAAAGCCCGGCTATTTGCCCGGTCGTCAGCGCCGACACCTGCGCGCTCGTAAGGCCGGCGACCTGGTCGCTGGAAAGCGATTGCAGCTGAGCTGTTGTCAGCGCCGCCACCTGAGGGGTCCTAAGGCTGGAGAAATCCGAAGACAGCGCCGCCAGTTGTGCGGTCGACAGCGCCGCAATATCCTTTGTCGACAGCATCGTGATCAGGCCGGCGCCCATCGCCGCAAGGTCCGCCGTCGATAGCCCGGCCATTTGCCCGACCGTTAGCGCCGCCGCCTGCGCACTCGTCAGGCTAGATAACTGGTCGCTCGAAAGCGATTGCAGCTGCGCGGTAGTCAGCGCCGTCACCTGCGCGGTCGTAAGGCTGGAGAAATCCGAAGACAGCGCCGCCAGTTGTGCGGTCGACAGCGTCGCAACATCCTTTGCCGAAAACCTCGTAATCAGGCCGGCGCCCATCGCCGCAAGACCGGCCGTTGGCAGCCCGGCCATTTGCCCGACCGTCAGCGCCGACACCTGCACGCTCGTCAGGCTCGATAACTGGTCGCTGGAAAGCGATTGCAGCTGCGCGGTAGTTACAGCCGCGAAATTATTTGCAGACAAACCGGAAAACAGCTCAGCCACCAAACCCCCAAGGCCCGCAGACCAAAGCCCGCCCAAATGAC